>JAGHBZ010000131.1 GCA_021160705.1 Candidatus Sumerlaeota bacterium | reverse complement strand
TATTTCTTTCAATTATTATCTGCTCCTTACCCAACGATTAGGGAATGATGTACAGATTGCTTTATCTCCTGAATTCCTGGTCTCCTTATAAATAAGAAACAAAACACAATAATAAGCGTTTATAAGGAAACTAGGAGAACAGGAAAGGCTGGATTATTTATGGCATTTCTTTTTCAAAACAGTATAGTTCCGAAGGAACGACCTGTCTGTAGCCCAGTGCGTCAGCACCGAGTATATTTCTTTCAATTATTATCTGCTCCTTACCCAACGATTAGGGAATGATGTACAGATTGCTTTATCTCCTGAATTCCTGGTCTCCTTATAAATAAGAAACAAAACCCAATATTAAGTGTTTATAAGGAAACCAGGAGAACAGGAAGACCTGGATTATTTGTGGCACTTCTTTTGCAAAATAGTATATTCCATTCAATGTTCGGAATATTATTTATTCCCCAAAATAGTATGTGTAAGAAGTTCGCTGGTTTTACTTCTTTAGAAGCGATTTATAAATGCTGATATATCTGGTGGCAGAAAGGGGAAGGGTGTGATTTTGTAAGATGTATTGACGAGCCTGTTCAGCCACATAACGGCGTTCCTCAGGATGCTCAGCAAAAAAGCGAAGGTAGTCAATAATAAGGTCAACTTCATAGGGGGTGTCAGGTTGAATCTTAAATGTACAGGAGTCAGGATATTCCTTATACTGGTTAGTATCAGAGACCAGAGCGGGAATACCCATTGCCAGTGCTCTAAGTAGGGAGGCAGAGGTCTCCCCGAAACTCGGATGCCGTAAATTAATACTCATATCCGCAACTGCGAGATATTCATAAAATTTATCCTTAGCGAGATAACCAGGAAAATGCACAGATTTATCCACGTTGTAGAACCGAACAGTGTTTAAGATATATTCTTTATGGTGTGTCTCAATAAAGTGACCGATAATGAAGTACACTGAATCCGGATACATCTGATGAAACCAGGCAAAGGCTTCAATGGCTTTATCAAGTCGCCTGTTAGGAGTAATGTTACCAAAGCTGACCAGCACAAAGGTCTTTGAGCCAAGTCCCAATTTATGTCGCAGCTGGCGGCGTTTGTCAGTGTCTAAAGCAGGAGGTATTTCTATACCCATAGGAACAACAAAAATATCGGGCGAGTGGTCGCCGAGAAGATTTTGTAATTTTTGTTTCATCCAGTTATTGTGAACGATGATTGCCAGAGCATTTTCCTTAATTCATCGAAGTAACGGCACAGAATGGTCAAGATGCCACCTTGAGAGAAATTCTTGAAATAATGTTTGAGCTGTAGCCTCACTATGTAACCCTTCCAGTTCACGGCGTATAATTAATGGCGAAATGTCGCGACTGAGCTCAAATATAAATGGAGCAATAACGAGGTCGTGCAGGGTAATAATGCCGGGAAAATAGCGCAGGTTAAAGTAAGCATAGGAATGGGTAATGTTGTTTCCGATGTGATAATTTATCAGGTCTATGCTATTATTTTTCACAAAACGATGAAGTAGACGCGCTGGATATGAGTTAACCGGGCTCTCAGGTTTATCTGATTGAACAATAGAAGAACAGGCGGGGAATGGCTCATCGCTGAACAGGAGCACGTCAGACTCGCCAACAAGATGAGGAAGTAGCTCTCTTATATAATCAGCAATGCCAGAACGAATGGATGAGAGTGGCGATACAATTGCAACTCTTGGTTTTTTAGAAACGGATAATGCCGGTGTAGCTCGCTGGGCTGGTAGAGCAGAACAGAGACGCTGATATATTTCTAAACACCGCTCAGCGACCGCTTGCCAGCGAAATTTTTGTCTTACACGTGAGAAAACCTCTGATATTTGTGGCGAGGGCGGGGATTCAACAATGAACTTCAGATAATTCGCAGACTGTTCTGCATCATAAGGCTCCACCAGATAGGGATAATTCTCGCCAAGAATTTCCATATTAGTCGGAATGGCAGAAGCCACCACAGGAAGCGAACATACACAGGCTTCAGCGACTGGCAGACCAAAACCTTCATAGAGCGATAGAAATAGAAATGCAGAAGCGCCGTGATAGAGTGCTTGGAGTTCACGGTCGCTGACTTCATTGGTCAATATGACGTACTTCTCAATTCCGAGCTCTTTCAGTTTCTCCTGCCAGACTGATTTTTCGGTATGGCTTAGCCGACAGGTAACAACGAGCTTTAATTTTTTTGCTGGATTTTTTTCCAGTAACCGGGCAAAGGCTAAAAAATGTGAGTCCATATTTTTGCGTGGATTAAACCCGCCAATAGTAAATACATAACCCCCCGGAGTAAGACCCCATTTACCTATTATTTGTCTGACCTGTTTCTCATTTATCGGCGTAAAGAATATGTCATCTACTCCTGCCATAATTATTTCTATTTGCTCTGATGGAACCTGCAATTTTTGGCTCAGGTCGTCCGCTGTCTGCTCTGAGATACACAACACTTTGTCGTAGCTGGTAATGGTTTTTACTCTTTTCATATACTGACGCCACAGGTGGTCGGGGAGAACATTGATGTCGGAATCCTCTTTCAAAATCAGCGGTATCAAATCATAGAGAGTTGCTACAATCGAACAGGGCGCCCAGCAGGGAATGAGTGTGTCCGGCATCAGCGGACTTGTGATATGAATAATATCAAATCTGGTAAACTCATTAGAGTCGAATGGACAAAGAGGAGAGTGGCGAAGGTATTCTTCAGGTGGATACTCAAGTGGGAGCGGGGTGTATGAGCAGGACTGGTTTTTAAGTAGAGGTAACACCATAGATGGGGGATGTTTCGCCCTTCCGAGCAAGGTTATATGAGGGCATTCCGGAAGCGACAGGAGCGCTTTAAGCAGATTAAACGTATATCTGCCAATTCCTCTTTGCGCATCAGGACCTTCAAAGGGTTGTATGTCAAAAGCTATTTCCATACTATAGATGCGTAGATATAGATGTTCTTTCCTTCTTCCGGGAAAGATTATGAAAATAAGTTGACAAGTGCAGTTTTGAACCGCTCAATCACAGCACGCCAGTTAAATTCTTTTTCCACATAAGACCTACCCTGCTGTCCCAGAACATTGGCGACATCGGGTTTGGTAATCAAAAGTTTCAGGCATTCAAAGAATTCCCAGTAGTTCCGATAATAAAGCCCGCCATTTGCTTGTTCGCAATGATGGCGCGTAACGTCGCAATAATAATCAACGACTACAGGGCGCCCTTGTAGCCAGCTTTCCATAATCACAATTGAGAAACTCTCTTTACTGGAAGGATGGCAGAGCGCAATAGCACCTGCAAGTGCGTCGTTCTTGTCTGCTTCCTCACTGAGTACGCCAAGGTCAATGATATACTTCTCATCAATTTGTTCGTAAACCCAACGTGTGTCCCCGGGACCAATCAGAACGAGTTTACCACTAAACCTGAAATCCTGTGCGAACTGTTCAAAAAAAGAAAGGAGAATATGAAGATTTTTTCCAGTATCTTTTTTCCCAACATAGAGAAAATAGTCGTTATTGATATGAAACTTTTTCCGAAACCGAAGAGGGTTGCCTATGCTTGTTGCAGTCACACCGCACCCGATATAATGCACAGATGCTGAATCAAGAGCGTATAGACGAAGAACGAGTTCCTTTTCAGGCGGACTCAGACAAAGGATTCCCCGAACGTTTTGAAATACCTTTTTTACTGAAGCGAGGGTGGCAAATGGCTCATTATGAAGACAGGGAAAAATAAGAGTGCGTTCTGGTGCAATCTGCGACCCTGTGAGGGTTGTGCCGTACATATAGGGAGCAAAAATCCAGATGTACTCATCTTTGTGTTGTCGGATAAAATCGTAAAGAGCCTGACTGTGAATTGAATTGGTAATGAGTTGCTCTTCCTCCTGCGAGGTAATGCCTGCAGATGATTCCTCTGTTAGTTGACGATAAAGACGTGCATAAGTATCTGCATTGCGCCTATCAACGGAAAACCGATGAACCGGTAAATTGTTAATTTCTGTTTTTCCCTCCGGGAGGTCATTGGTTGACCATTCCACATACGGGCTGGAACAGCAGGTTGTAAATACTTCAACCGAGAAGGAATGCTGATATAATTGTTCAGCGAATTGGCGAATAAATCGTTCTGCACCACCAAACTGGTGGGCATACCAGGGTGTAACAATTCCAAATTTCTGCGACGCTATGTTATGGTTTCTGTGCAAAGATGGCATAGTCCTTGTAGCTAAAAAGGACCGCATTTAATTTCTGGCAATTTTCGTCAATTATGCGAGCAATCTTTGATAATTTGTTGCGGTTTCCAGTGTCATCAGCGACAAGTCTGCTAATTAATTGAAGTCGTTCCTCGTCCGGGAATGGATTAATAAATCGGATTTCGGCGTCTTCATACCCAATACGTTGTAGAACAAACTTAAGCGTTACAGGATGAACCGGGCGGATATGAGTAGGGTCTGCATAGAAACTTCCTGAATAAATCGTCAGACAGGTGGTATTAACGGTCTCCAGAACAAGCGGTGAACCGGGAGAAAGTTTTAAGAACGCCTGTCGGAGCATCTCCAGGAGATATTCAAACTCCAGATGCTCAATAAGCTGAGCGGCAAAGAACCCATCCAGTGTATTGTCTGGCAAAGAGCGAAGATGCTCAACAATATCAGCATTGATAGCTTTAAGATTCTTTTTTTTGCACTCCTTTACGCAACCAGGGTCAATATCCACCCCATAAGCTCCAATACCATTGTCTTTAAGGAGTTGCAGGAACGTGCCGGTCCCACAGCCAGCATCAAGTACGTTTTTCCTGCTTTTAAAAACATCAACGTAGTCCTGGAAATGCTTGAGCTCATCTTCACCCCGCACATACTTTTCAAACTTTTGCAGGTCGAAAAAAAGTGGGTCATCATACAATGAACGACACGGAGCTGTCTTTGTCTTCTTGTGCTGTTCTATACCTTTTTTCTCCAGGTGAACTATGTCTCGCAATTGCTCCGAAATATCAAGGCTGAGCTCACTTAATCTACGTGATAATTCCCGATAATGTTCATTGGTCTTCTGGATTTCAGCTTGATTCATCTGAGTATCACGTTTGAAACTATTGTTTAAGTGAATTAGCCCAACACGTAGACGCCGCCTGAGCACATCGATATGCGCACCTTTCTCCTCTATCTCCTCCACTAAGGTCTGATAATTTGTTACCAGTTCTCTTATCTCCTCTGATAATCTCCCATCCCCACTTTTTATCGCATTATTTAAGTGAATTAACCCAATACGAACCCTCCGCCGAAGCCTTTCAATATGTCCTTCTTTTTGCCTGAGGTTTTCTATTAGAGATTGATACTTTTCCATCAGATGTCGGATTTCTTCGGCGAGTTTTTCATCCACGCTCTTTATGGTTTTATTCAGAGTTTCAATTTGTTCTGAGAGACTCTTTTGAGTTGTTTCCACCTGTTGTGATAAGTCGTTCAATATTAATGTAGTAGCCCGGGTGAGTCCTTTTAATATTTCTACATTGTATTTTGTTAGCGCCATCAGACTGTCTTTGATTATCTCGCCGTATTGTGTAGAAATAGAAAGCTGATGCCGGAGGACTTCAGTGGTAATAGTATTAAATTCTTGCTGATGTGTAAGGAGGGGTTTCAGCAGGATAAAAAGGAGCTTCTTATAGATACGCACGAACCTATTCCGTGAGCCTCTGATAGCAGTTTCTTTCACTGCACCGTGGATAGATAGAGACTGAATTTTTTCCTCAAGAGAACCTGCTGAGAACAATTGGTCAATAGTGTGCACTTTCTCCGGTGATTTCTGACTGACCTCAGTCTCCAGCTGATGAATATGATGGAGAGGGATGGCGAAATATGTGTTCTCAATATGCTGACGTCTCCTCGCATTATGTTGAATCTGTGCGATTAATTCATCTATTTTTAGAGACTTGTTCATTGTTTGCTCATCTCCTTACCCAAGGTGTTTCTCAATAAATCCTTTACTCTCAAAAGACTACATAGTAATATTTCTTCAATTAATTTTGCAAGCGATGTTTATAGAATGCAGAAAAAAACAAAGAAGGTTCTGACCATAGCGGGTTCAGACCCCTGTGGAGGTGCAGGTGTTCAAGCAGATTTAAAAACGTTTCAGGCGCTTGGGGTCTACGGGATGGCAGTTATTACTGCTATCACTGTACAGAACACCACCGGGATTAAACGCATTGCACTCCTCGATAAAGAGCTTGTCGCAGAACAATTGGAATTCTTGTTTTCAGATATTACCCCGGATGCGGTTAAGACCGGAATGCTTGGCAACGAAGAGATTGCCCAGAGTGTAGCTGAGCAGATACAAAAATTTAACATAAAAAACCTGATAGTTGACCCTATTATTTATGCCAGTGATTCAACGCCATTGATTGTGGGGCATGGCGTTGAGATAATAAAAGAAAAACTCCTCCCACTTGCCACTGTTACCACACCGAATGTTGTTGAGGCTCAGAGTCTCTGCGGATTTGAGGTGCAGGGCATTGAGTCAATGATGAAAGCAGCTGAGACGATACAAAAGTATGGAGTGCGATATGTCATCATCACAGGAGGACATTTACCACGCACAGAACAAGCGGTAGATGTTCTTTTTGATGGAAGAGGACATACACTATTGCCGGGTGTCCGACTTCAGGGAAAAGAGAATGTCCATGGGTCGGGTTGCGTGTTCTCAGCTGCGCTTACGGCGCAACTTGCTCTGGGCAATGACATTGTTACTTCTGCCAAGAAAGCTAAAGAATTTGTCTCACTCGCACTTGAGTCAGCACTCAAATTAGGCAATGGACGGCTATCATCAAACACAATTATCTGACCTATTGAATCTACAATGTATTGCCCGCGCTGTCATAAAAAAATGAAAGAGCAGAAACGCTCGTTCCATAAACAGAGAAAATGGGTATGTCCAAACTGCGGTATGGTACGTATGCAGAAAAAATCCAGACGCAGGAAAAAAGAACCCAATACTTTAAATATCCCGGGGAAATACCATATTTTCGATTAGACTACTTCTACCTGCCACAAAGTCCCAACCCGCAAGTAGGAGCGACCCATCAGAGTTGTGTTCAAATCTACTTCTGTTGTTCTATTAACATCACTCGTGGTGAATAAATGAGCAAGTGGTTTAATTTAAACTTGATTGCGAACTCTCAGGTTGTAAAAGTATATTGTACTTTATATTTGCGCAATATATGATAAATCGGGTAGAAGAATTAACTATAGTTCTTTAAAAG
>JAGHBZ010000034.1 GCA_021160705.1 Candidatus Sumerlaeota bacterium | reverse complement strand
TTTCTCGCTAAGATGATACGCCTCCAGCACCCGGCGGAGTTGGTTCGGGCTCAAGGAGTAGGCGTCTTTGCGTTTTCGCCAGGGTTCGTTAAGGTCTATTGTGGGAATCTCTCCCTTCTCAGCAATGAGTTATTTTAGACTCTGGCTCAGCGGGACAAGGTTGTTGAACCGTTCGTGAGCAACTCTCTTTTTCACGCAGTGTCAGTAATGACAAGACTATAATCTCAAAGAGCTCAAAACTTTGTTCGTTGAAAAAGACTTAAAACTGACTAAAGAAATCTCGGATAATACTTTCTGCTGAGAACATTGTGCACCTCCGATCCAAAAGATTATTTTTTAAAAAAGGTGTACAATGTCTCAGCATTAATTTGCAAGCTCTAACCTTCTTAACCATACAGTATAATTTTATCTCAAAAAGCGCTAAATTACAGTAATTTTATTATGTTAAAAATTTTGCATAACGACATACTAACATTTATCTGTAAGAAAGGGGGTGTTTTAGATGAAGAAGATTTTAATTTTGTTGCTTGTTTTTCCTCTGATAGGGATTGTATTTCCAGTATCTGGGCAGGTTGTTGTTGAGAACACCTATAATTTTGACGACGGCACGTTGCAAGGATTTGTGAAAATTTATAGGTATGATGATGACCCCACAGTTGTGACCACCGACTCAGATTTTCCTGCGGCTTTTCCGCCGCCATCCGGGAGTTATGCCATCAGGTCAGCGGACGATGATAATACATTCTATGGACTGGGTTCAGCCATCGGTGGCACGGTCTTTGACCGAACTTCTCCCAGTTTTACTTCAGCGACTCTTGAGGCAAAAATCTATATTGTGGAATCCACATCAACCACTGAGCATAATAGCGCACTTATAGCGATTCACCAGGGTGATGCATCTACTACTGAAGAATATTATCGTTTCGGCTATCGGAATGGGACGGTATACTTGCAAAAATTTGACGGGGCAAGTTTCACACTCCTTGGAGAAGATGCCAGCTTGCCAGGTGAGCATATGGCTATTCCCGGCTGGAATCTGTTTACACTTCAGTTCGTTGGTTCAGATACAATCAACTGTTCGGTTAATGGCTTTGTGCCGTCGTTCTCACCGGTCACTGATACTGAGCCAGGTATTGATACCGCCATTCAAATTGGTATGCTGGGATTCAGTTATAGTTCCCAGGACCCGATTCTTGGTGATGATTTTCACGAGAAGATTGTCACTACCGGTGCAAGTGTTGAAAACTGGTGTATGTATTAGTCCAGAATTCTAAATTAGACGATTTCTTGAGGGGATGCGCATTCGTGCGTATCTCCTTTTCTTTATCAAGACAGGAACCTTAGAGGTCATCTATTAAGAAGTAAAAGTAATATTAATAAGATTTTCTATTTGAAATATGTAGAATCTTTCTCTCACAGGTCACCCCTAGGGAACGGGTTAATTTTTCCTGTTCGCATTATAAAATCTACTTTTTGCTCCCTTCTATCTTATGCTTTATACTCGTAGGGTCAGTATAATGGATGAAATCCAATAATTAACCGCAGCATTCAGGGGTGAGATACCGACTTGCGTATGGAGTTTATTTGTATATTTTCAAGCTCGCTCGAGAATCCTTATCAAAATTGATTTACCAGCCCGTCTTATGTCAAAAATATTTACGAATGCCTCAGGATAAAAGAAATTTGTTGCATTACAGCTAAAACACGTGAAAGAATAAAAAGTCAGATTTTTGTGAAGAATAATGTCAGTAGAAGAAGAAAAATACACCGAATTAGAGAGACGTGTTGAGAAACCGAGCCCTAAAGGTATAGAAGAACGTCGGCTGAGCCGTGCATTTCAACTAATTCGTAATATAAGCAGTACACTGGATTCAGCAATCGGGGATAAAGACCCTTCTTATGCTATTCTTGTCTCAATACTCTCGCCGTATGGGCTTGGGCTTAGCGGAGTATTGTGTTTTGCGTTTGACGAAAAAAGCGGTTCTCTGCGTGGACATTTAGGTTTTACTCCTTATGGGAAGAAAGATTTTCTCACTCTCCGGCGTGGTATAATAAGAAAATATCGGAAGCGCATTGTGTCGTGTGCGCTCAACCCTTTTGTAGAGAACTCATTTATTGAGCCAGGGTATCTCAATCTGGTTGAGATGTTTGAGAGTGTGAGAGAGCAAACGTTTTATCATCTGGGCGAGACCACCAAAAGAATTCGTACAATATCTATCGCTTTTCCAGAGAAGGGGGACACACACAAGAAAGATATGGTTGCCCTTGCGTGTGAGCAGAAGCGAGTGCTTCGCGTGAGAAAAGAGGATGTGCAAAGAGAACTCCCAGAGCAGTTAGTGGACTTATTGGACGAGGAGTTTGTTATTATTCCGCTTTGCCATAATCATCATATTTATTACGTGATTTTTGCGGATAAGAAATACCAGCAGTTAGGATTTATGCCCATTGACTTTTTACAATTAGAATGGTTTCGTTCTCATACTTCATTATTGTTGCGAAACTCCAAGCTTATTGATGACCTTCGTAGTGCATACGAGGAAATCAAGAACATTGATACTTTGAAGACGAACTTTCTTTCGGTCATTTCTCATGAACTGCGTACACCCCTGACGTCGATTTATGGTTTTTTAGAGTTATTAATCACAGGCAAGGCGGGTGAACTCAGTCCCACTCAAAGACAGCTCCTTGACCGAATAGACCAGAATACCAATAAGCTTATTAATAAGGTGAATGACCTGATAGAATTGGCACATTTTGAGACTGAGGGTATAGAGCACCCGGAGCTCTCGGCTGTTGACCCATTAGCTGTGGTGATGAACACCTTCTCTCAATTGGAACCCCGTGCTCGGGCAAAGAAAGTCGTCACTGAACCTGTAATCAAGACAGAAATCCCGCCTATTCTTGCTAATGAGAATGCACTGGAACGAATCTTTTACCACCTGTTAGATAATGCCATTAAGTTTTCACCTCCTGAAAGTAAGGTAGTCGCAGAACTTGAACATCAGAATAATCAGGTAATGATTTCATTTATTGATAAAGGAGCAGGAATCCCGCCGGAACAACTTCAACGCGTCTTTGATTATTTTTACCAGCTTGAGGAACCAATGACCAGAACATACGAAGGTATGGGTGTGGGATTGACGCTCACACGTCTTTTATTAAAAGCCACAGGTGGTCAACTTGAGGTAGAGAGCCAGCCCAACCAGGGGAGTCGATTTACTGTAATCTATCCAGTTGTGTCGAAATGAATTATATGTATTGAGCCAATGGATAAAAGAGAAATAGAAAAGACAATCCAATCCTTAGAAAAGAGGTTGTCCCAGCGTCCTCCAGACCCGGAGACCTTACATCAGTTAGCAGAGTTGTATTACCAAATAGGGCGTTTTGATACCATTGCAAGGGATGTATATGAGCAGGTAATCAAGGAGGACCCAAAGGAGGTAAAATTTCATAAAGCATTAAGTATCTCATTACTCCTTGAGCAGGTCTCACAAATCCCTCAGGAGATTCAGGAGATTACAGAGAGCGATAGGCAGGTCATTTATCATAGTATAGAGCACCTGCAGTTAATGTCAGAGAGACAGCCTGAAAACGTCACTATTCGCCAGGCACTGGCAAATTTATTGCTGTTTATAGGCGAAGTGGATAAGGCAATTGAGCACTACAAGCTCTGTTTACAATTTGGCTTTCCTCAAGTTAGTGCGGTGAGACAGTTCTTTGAATCTGCTTATTCCTCAGATATTGAGTTTACCACTTCCCAGTTACTCTTTTTTGCGGAGATTTTCATGAAAACCGGGGAATATGAGCTCGCATCAAAGATTCTCCTGGATTTGTATAAGAAAGGTGAGACCTCCAGCCGTGTGATTGAGCCCCTTATAGAGCTACTTGAACTTTTTGTCAACGAACTCATGGACGTTGAAGATGAGAAAAGCGTGTTGCTTAGAAATGAGTACCTGCGTCTGCTCACTGATATACACCTACAACGGAACGAATTGCTAAATGCACTGCAGACAATGAGTATGATTGACTTAACCAAACTGCAGGATTATTCCACAGTAAAGAGAGTGGCAGAGACGCTCATCAGATATGGAGATTTTCGTGGTGCATTTGACCTGCTGTCTAAAACCCCTCTGGATGAGGAGGCGAAAGCACTTATTAATCAGATGACGCTTCATCTGGAGAAACGCGGGGAACTGGATACTGCAACTTATCTTCTCCATTTTATCAATCAAAACGATATTACTATTAAGGAGATAAGTCAGCAGCGATGGCGTCAACTTGAGCTGCGAGCAGAAATCGGACTTGCCAACCTTTACTTTAAAAAGAAGAATTATAAACAAGCCCTTGAAAAATATCTTGCTGTAATTAAACAGGGATTAACTGATATAGATGAGTTTGCCGAGCGACTTGATTATATTATGGCACTCCACCCCCCGGATGACCCGGAGGTCTTTAAACGACTCGCATTCATTTATCTCCAGAAGAAAAATTACTACAAGGCTGCACATTATTACCAGGCGGTTCTGGAGAGGCAACCTGATGAGAGAGAGAGTCGTCAACGACTGCGTGAAATCTACAATCAAATACTCTCAAAGGCACCGCAGTTGGGAGAAATACGGATAAAGTCTGGTGACCTCTATATGCTGGAAGGAGATTTGGAGAACGCACTGAGTGAATATAGAGAAGCTGCTAATAACCCTCTTTCCAGAATTAAAGCCAATAAAAAGGTCGCAGAAATATATTTTAAGACAGGCAACCTCACACTTGCGCTTGATATGTTTAAGGAACTACCCATTGAAGAAGGAGACCTTGAAGACCTTTATAGCATAATGCAGGCACTTGTAAATAATGAAGACTTCGCCTCTGCACAGGTAGCTGCGGAATTAATCCTGGGTGTAAATCCAGGTTATAGAGATACCGCGGAGGTACTTGAATCGCTTCGCAGTCGTGAACGTGAACATCTTGGTATCAATGCGCAAGGTGATGAAATGCAAGCGCTAATTGGTGAACACTCGGTCGGGCGCTACCAGTTGATAAGAAAGATTGCCAGTGGAGGTATGGGCGTCATCTATAAGGTGTATGACAAAAAACTTGGTAAATGTGCGGCAATGAAGATTCTTAGAGAAGAGCTCAGCGGGAGCGATAGGGCGCTTGAACGTTTCTTCAGGGAGGCGCGTATCGCTGCCTCAATCAAACATCCTAATATTGTTGACATCTATGATTTTAATATCAGTCATACCGCGGGTCAGAGCTTCATCTCTATGGAATATATTGAAGGTAGGTCATTAAGGGAAATAATAGAAGAGAAATTTGCATTCTCTCCTGAACCTACACCTGCGTATATGGCGCAAATCTTATACTATATGTCGCAACTCTGTAGCGTGCTTGAAGCAACGCATAAAAAAGGTATAATTCACCGGGATATTAAGCCTGATAATATTATGATAACCCAGGATGACGTGGTAAAGATAACGGATTTTGGAATAGTTCATATTGAAAAAGCCACATTTACTCCAACAGGGGCATTAATCGGCACGCCTCGATATATGTCACCGGAACAGGTACGTGGCGGGAAAATTGATGGCAGGGCAGACATCTACGCAGTAGGTATCGTGATGTATGAATGTCTACTTGGTTCACCACCGTTTATCGCTGGCGACATTGCTTATCAGCAAGTAAACGTTGTTCCACCGCAACCCAGAGAGATTATGCCGATAATCCCTGAGTCTGTGAATGCTATCATTATGAAATGTTTGCAAAAGAACCCTGATAAGCGGTATCAAACCGCAACCCAACTGAAAAAAGTAATAGACAAAACCATAGAGGAATTGGTTTTGTATTAACCTACCATCCATAGAGAGACCACGGTGTCTGAGCGAAGAATATCACCAAAACTTGAATCCGACCTCGACCTGTAAAACTAAGAAAGAAATCCTGCGAAGTACAAATTTAAGAAAGAGCCGATTTTTGATTCCGCTCCCAAGCAGCAAAATTTTCTTTATAAGAGCCACTTATGTCATTTTTTAATTCAAATATGCAGAATTTTTCTATCATAGGTCGCTCCAGCGGAGCTGGGGTGTTTTCTTATTGCCATCAATTTCAGTCGTCTGCACTGTGCTACATAAATGTTGTTTCTTCGGAACTATGTAGAGAAAATGAAACATTACATATTTCATTTATGGCAAATTTCAATCAGGAGGGATTATTTCTCTCTCAGGAGGAGATATACTAATGAGATACAATCAAGCATTATGGGTGGTGCTGTTGAGTTTGTGCCTGATTTTTGGTGCGTATGCTGGGGAGATGAAGGTGAAAGATTTTTGTGGCATTAATGGTGTGAGTTTTTTTCATCTTCATTCTGACCCGCACAGGTGGCAGATTGCACGCAATCGCATCAAGGCGGCGGATTGGCTTAGGGTCAAATGGCATCGGTGCGACTTCTGGTGGTCTAAGATTGAACCCCAAAAAGGTCAATTGCAGTTCTCTTACAGCGATAAAGCCGTTAATATGCTGGTGAGCAATGAACGCAGACTTATGCCGATTCTGTGCTACAACCCTGCCTGGCAACTGATACCTCGCCTGCAACCGATGAAGAACAGAAACTATATGCAAGATATGTCTATGCTATGGTCAATCGCTACAAAGGAAAAATTAAAGACTGGGAAATCTGGAATGAACCGAATATCACTCCGTTCTGGGTGCCTCGCCCCAATCCTGAACATTACGCCAACCTCCTGAAACGAGCATACCGCTCAGCTAAAAAAGCTGATAAAGATTGCAATGTTATTGGATTTTGCACTGCTAATGCAGACCTCCCTTTTATTGAGAAGGTCTACGAGTTTGGTGGTGGCAAAGCCTGTGATACCCTCTCCTATCATCACTATAATGATGTCAAAGACGAATCTATACTCGAACGAGAAATTTATGACGTTAAGTACATTATGAATCGGTATGGCGACTTAGATAAAAAAATCTGGCTCACCGAAATGGGATTGCCTACCGGGTTCAATGCAGATGTCATAAAACCTTTTTCTGAAGGTGAGCAGGCGGTATGGCTGGTAAAGAAACTTCTCACCGCACTTTCCACGGGTGTGGTGGAACGTGTGTTCTGGTTTACGCTTAACGACTGGACTACTGACCCGAAAGCTGATGGACACTGGGGAGTGACTGATATTGCACTTTTGCCCAAACCTTCGGGATTTGCATATCGGAGTTTTCTGCGCCTCCTCGGGGATAAAAATTACGTCGGGAAAATTTACCTGAGCGAGAGTGCACAATGTTTTCTATTTAGCAATGGTTCAGACGAGGTGACCGGTGTGCTCTGGACAAAGAAACCAGGGGAGTCGGTTCGCCTGGTTAGTGAACGTAAGAAGCTTACAGTCTTCTCGCTATACGGTTCAAAAGAGTCAGTAATAAAGAGGCGGTATGCTGAAATTGAACTTTCCCCTATTCCAATCTATGTGGATGGGCTGGATAAAGGGTATCTTATGGTGGCTTCGTTGAGAAGCGTGAGGATGCCGATTTATTTAGTACCCGGCGAGAAACGAACACTCCGGTTAAATCTCTGGAATCCTTGTTCCGGTACCCGATGCCTTGAAATCAATGGTATTCTGAAGGACGAGAAGGTAACGATTAAAAATGCTGAACTTAAGATAAAGAAAAATACTACGCGGATAATAAATGCTGAAGTCAGTATCAGCCCGAATACAGACCCTGGCTGGAAAGAACTCAAACTCACCCTGAGCTGTAAAAAGATTCCCTTTCTCAAAGATTGCTATGTTGTTATACCGGTTAAGATTATTGAACCTGTTAGCGGAGAAATTGCCATCTCCGGTGAAGGTAAATTAATCCATTTGAAAGGGAAACTGAGAAACGTAAGCGAGGCGACGCTTTCTGGAAAGGCATTCTGGGAGCTCGAGCCTGAAGGCAAGGTAAGACGTCCAGCACGTGAAATTCGGGGATTTAGTCCAAATCAGGTTTTGAATTTTAACGCAGAACTTCGTGCCGGGTATGGGGAGTGGTCTGTGAAGTTAAATACTGTATTTGACATTAGTGGGAAGAGGCGGTTTACTCTTAAGAAGAATATCGCCGTTGCACCATTTCTTGAGTCAGTTCCTATCACCATAGATGGGGTGTTGGATGAGTGGTCTGGGTTTCCATCTATTCATCTGGGCAAAAATGAACAACTACTTGAGGAGCGTAAGACCAATACCTGGAGG
>JAGHBZ010000411.1 GCA_021160705.1 Candidatus Sumerlaeota bacterium | reverse complement strand
GTACACATAGAAAGAAGCTGTTAAACATCAGAGAGATAGCCAGGCTGTCCGGAGTATCATATATAACAGTCTCCAGGGTTCTTAATGACAGTCCGCTTGTAAAAGAGTCAACGAAAAAGCGTGTCCAGCAGGTTATAGAAAAGCATGGCTATACGCCTAACCTTATAGCTCGAGGACTGCGAAAGAGAAAAAGTAACACTATTGGTCTTATTATCACTAATATGACATACCCATTTTTCCCGGAGATAGTTCAAGCCATTGAAGACGAGGCGCTAAACAATAATTATGACGTAATTATATGCGATTCTCAGGGGGATAAAGATAAAGAAGTTAGGAGACTCAAAGCACTACTGAGCCGAAGGGTAGATGGACTCATCGCCGCACCAATTAACCAACCAGGAAATAACAATCTTGAAACATATCAGGAGATAGTAGATAGAAATATACCTGTGGTAATCATTAATTATCCCTTTCCCTTAGAAAAATCTGATTTCGTGGGAGTAGATGACTATCCCGCAGCTCAGGAGGCAACAGAGTATCTCATTAGCCTTGGACACAGACGAATTGCATTTTTTCACGACGTCTTTGCGGTCGGCGAAGCGAGACTTAAAGGCTATATTTCCACTTTAAAAAAGCACGGTATCCCGGTGGAAAAAGAATTGATTTTTATGCGCGATATACAGCACGAGGGCATACGTAAGGGGATAGGAGATGAACTTGATGGATTTATTTTTTGTCAAAAGGCACTGGCTATGCAGGACCCCCCTACTGCTATTTTTTGCAGTAACGATGCTATTGCAATAGGAGCATACCGAGCTATAGCAGAGCAAGGATTAAAAATTCCGGAGGACATATCAATTTTAGGTTTTGACAATGTCCCTTATAGTGCTTTTCTTTATGTTCCATTAACTACTATCTCCCAGCCTATGGAGGAGATAGGGAGGACTGCATTTCACCTCCTTCTGGAGAGAATTAACTCACCAGAAAGGAGTTCACGAAGGGTGCTTGTGGAGACTGAATTGGTAATCCGTTCTTCCTGTGCTCCACCTGCCCGGGAAAGAATTGCAATGCATATCAAGAAGTAAAGAACTCTATTGGGTAAGGAGTAAAATATAATGCGTAAATTTTTGTTCATCTTATTGTGTTTGGGTCTAATAGTTCCTTGCTTTAATTGCAGTAAGAAAGAAGTAACAAAAGAAGGGGTAACAGAGATAAAATTCTGGCATATCTGGGGCGATAAACTCGGGCGTCCCGTAATAGAGCAGATAATAAACGATTATAATAAGACACACCCTAAGGTAAGAGTAGTACCTCTGGTAGTTCCCTTCTCTGAGGTAGGTCCGTTCATACAGAAAGTTATAACTGCAATAGCTGGTGGTACACCTCCGGATGTGCTTACCTTTTCAGGGATACCAGTACTGGCTGGTAAGGGTGCACTTATACCTCTGGATGAGCTGATAAAAAGAGACAATTTTGATATTGATAGCTTCGTGCCCTACAGAGTCAAAATATGCAGATGGAACGGACATATCTACGCAATACCGTTTATAACTCATGCCAATGCCCTGCTTTTTTATAATAAGGAGATTTTCCGTGAAGTAGGACTTGACCCAAATAAGCCACCAGAGACCTGGAAGGAGCTCGAAGAATATGCGAAGAAACTGAACATAATAAAGAATGGCAAAATAGAAAGGCTGGGATTTGTTCCCACCTGGGGTCAGGGATGGATATATTTATGGATTTGGTCAAATGGGGGTGAAGTGCTGGGCGATGATAATAAGACATTCTATATAGACCAGCCTGAGGCAATTGAGGCGCTTGAATGGATGGTCAGGTTTGTGGATGAGATATGCGGTGGAGTGAAGTCAACTGAGTCATTTCAGCAACAATTTCAGGGGCTTGAGAGAGGTCCTCTTTATTCGGGTAATCTTGCTATGATTGTCACAGGGACCTGGGAATTTACACACTTGAAGAAATATGCACCCGGTAAAGAGTTTGGCGTTGCTCTTCTGCCCAGAGGTCCGAAAGGTAAGCACGTCACAAGTTGTGGCGGGTTCAGCTTCTGTATACCTAAAGGGGCTAAACACATAGAGGAGGCGTGGGATTTCATAAAATATCTCACCAGCCCGAAAGTCCAGCTTTACTGGTCAAAACATATCACTGACTTACCTACACGGTATGCACTCTGGAAAGATGACTATTTCCAGAATGACCCAAAATGGCGTGTTGCACTTAAGGCAATGGAAAACGCACATCCTTTTCCTGAGGTTCCTTACGGAGCAGAACTCTGGCAATATATTTGCGTTGATGCAGTTCAGAAAGCACTTTACCACAGGCTCACTCCCCGGGAGGCACTTCTGGAAGCAGCTGAGAAGTGTAGAAAAGTTATCGCTGAGTATTATGAGAAAGACATAAAAAGAAAGAAAACTGTATCACTCCCCCATAGAATTTTACCTTTTTCGATTCATATAGCACTTTCTTTATAATTTTTGGCATCTTTAAGAGGTTAGATATTATGAGAGGAAGGTGTATTGCTATCATAATAATGACTTTTTTTACTGTCTCCTCTATGGCACAGGATAAGGGTTTCTCTCGTTTTGGTTGTGTCTTCACTCCTAGAGTAGATGACGTAAATTTCTACGTCTACGTCTTCCCGGAGGAGGAGAGAATTGAGCCACAAGGAAAGATACTCTGGATAAGGTGGCGAAGAAGCCCGGAGAGCAAATTTAATGATAACATCACCGCTGCCATAACCCTGAGGAGTGAGAAGACTAACCAGCTTTTCTGGGCAAAACCCTGGACTGAGGAACCTCTGACTCTTGAGACCAGCTGGCGAATAGATAGATTCCCTCTTTTTGGTTTCCCCAGAGGTGAGAGATTAGCTTCAATGGCAATCGGTCTCTCTGAGGCTGATGATAAGGCTAATTACTCAGGTATTGGCTATATAGATGTGGATTGGATAAGAATAAGCAATAAAAACTCTCGCTGGGATTCGCCCGATGCTGTGGAAATCTGTCATCCTATCACCCCTCCCGGTGAAGCAAATCGTATCGGACTTATGTATAGCGCCTCTTTTTGGAGTTGTGAAGGAGAAGAACTCATCGGTCCAGGTTGGTTACCTGCAAAGGCAATCTATAAAAAGGAAGGCAGTACCGACTATGTGGTCATAGGTGTGAGAGATAGGCACGAAGCCGGAAAATGCGAGGATACCAATGCCTGGTGTATGCCATTTTATCCACCTCTGAATCCAGAGGGTAGCCTTTATGTGAGATTACGAAAAGACCCAGCCTCAGGCGGTGAGATAGATTTCTCAATAATGATTTATACTCAGGGAAAGTTCTTTGAAGCCAATGACCTTAATTCCGGTTACTCCCTTATGAATTGGACACGGGTGCCTTCTAATTGGACTTTCTGGGAACTACCCCTCATAGGAACTGACCCTGTGGTTCTGATTCGCATTCGCTTGAGCGACGTTGACTTTGCTCCTGGGTTTGTCAACTTGCTAACGGACATTGACTTTATAGGGTATGGCCCCGCTGGACTTGATGAGAGAGGTTTCGAAGAAGCGGTTAATACTGGGAAAGCAAAGATATTCCCTTGGCGGGATGAGTGGCTGGAGTTCTCATCTCAAGGTAGGATAGCTCCTTGGATTATTGCCTGGTCATCCGGGGGCGCATCATTTACTCCTGGCTATGTATCTTTCATCTCAGGAGAAGTAGGACCCTCAATAGGAATACCTGCTCCTTCTCCAATACCCATACTTGCCACTCCTTCACTCCCGAGCCCGGCTATTACAGAACTGAAATGGCTTTCCTTTGAAGAGGCACTGAGAGTTAGTAAAGAAAAGAGAAAGCCTCTGCTTATCTATTTCTCCAGTCGTAACGTAAGATTGTGCCAGAAGCTGGAAACACTGTTTACCGATACCGATATTAAAAAAGCACTCAGTCAATATGTCCTCTGTGGTGTGGAGATGAGTTCAGAAAATCAAAAGCTCTTTACTCACTTTAGGGTCTATCGCGTGCCTACAATAATCGTTTATAGCTCTTCTTGGGAAAATAAAGGCTGGCTATGTGGGGAAATAAACAAAGATGAACTCCTAAAAATACTCAAATAGAGCTCCTCATTGAAGGATGAAAAATGAAACTCACCAAATCTACCTTTATTGGTGTTTTCTTGGCAATTTCATCAATTTCCCTTGCCGTGGAAATAGTTATTCTGGACTTTTCCTTATGGGAGCCGTCTAACCCCAATATGAGCTGGGAGTTTTATACCAGTTCCAAGGAGTATGAGCTGAATTACACCACCGCCACGATTATCCGCTGGAAAGGGATAAGTGGTGATGATGGTATGTTCTGTGCACATTATTACTTTCCGTATTCTCTGTCTACCGAGCCGTTTATTCTTGAGTTTACTCTCGCTCGGTACGCTCCTCTCATTCCTATTGATTTCCAAATATCTGTGAGAGATACCACGACTCAGAAATGGTACAGATTACATCTCACTCAGAAGTATGCTACATTAGGTAGTACTTGGACTTATCTTGACAACAATCATATGCAGATTTTGCCAGCTGATGGGTCAACGAAGACTCTAAGCTACGTACTCTCTGAGTTCAGTGGTATACCCTCAAGTTTTGATGCATTTGCAATGGATAGCTCTGACGCAGAAGAGACAGGTACAGACTGGATAGATACGTGGGTAGGGGTGAAGATTGTCCGGGTAAGAGTTCTGGCAAAACATCCATATATAGATGTGAGTGCTAATTCACTACCAGCAACTGGCACCGACCTCTGGGGCAGATATGGACCATTGGCTTACGCAAGTTTTCTTCTCTTTACCGACTCACCTATCCCTTTTCGCATCTATTGGGGAGGTAGATATAAGGATATTACGTTAGAGAGTGGATTTCATACATTCCCATTGGCATTTGCACCACCCCAAAGCACACATCTAAGAGTTGTCAACACAAGTGATAGCACTACTTTGCTGGAGAATGACTTCTCCCCTCAAGAGAGAAAGATAGAAGAGGTTTTTGGTGTTCCCTTTACTCATGCCGACCTGGCATGGCTTGGGCGTTATAGTGAGGTCTCTGTGAGATATGCCAATCAGATAAAACAAGTGATAGAGTGGATAGAAGAGATGGGCGACAAAGGCGGGTATCTAATTGAGCATATGCATAATGTGAAGAAATTTAAAGAGCTTTATCCGGATATGGTCTCCAGGTTGGTGAAGTATCTTAATACGGAGAATATAGAAATTGGGGGTGCTTGGACGCTGATAACAGATAACATCTTCCCGGGTGAGATGGTTCTTCGGAATAGGGTGTATGCAATACATTGGGCTGAAGAGAATCTTGGCTGGCGCCCAAAGAATTATATTGCCAATGATGTGCCTGGTCAAACCCCTCAAGTGGCACAGATACTGAGCAAGCTTGGACTGGAAGGATTTATTTATCAGCGGGGATGCACCCCGTCAGGTTCACCCTATCCCTTTTTTCTTTTTCAGGCGCCTGAGGGCTCAAAAGTGGCAACCAGAGTGGGTGGGGTGTATAGCGGTGGCGAGGCAATTGATTATCTGGTGAATGGATGGGGTAAGGATACGCTGGAATGGTTCAGGAATTTTCTCTCCACTGTGGATGGATATACCGTGGATTTTCCTTACCTTCTTTGTAGTGCGAGCCGTGGTGATGGCGCACTTCCAAATGTGGCTGGAATGACAGAATTTGCTGAAGGGTGGAATCAACTGGTTGACAAACCAAAGCTTAATATATGCCCCCCACAGAAATATCTCTCACTCCTGAGGGAGAAGATTAATAATGGAGAGGTGCACCCAATGAGCGGTAGTGGTGAGATACCCTCAATGTGGCAACACGTAGTAGTGGGATGGCAGAACTGTTTCAATCGTATATATAAGGCATGCGAAGCCCTTAAAGGGGCAGAGAAATTCGCATCTTTTGCCAGCCTGATTCTGGGATTTGATTACCCAGAAGGAGAACTGGATGAGCAATGGGAGAAGCTTCTCCAGATGGAACATAATTGGGGTAACATAGGAGCTGAAGAGAACGACCCTCTCCGGATTCAGTGGGCAGAAGAAGCACTGCAGAGTGGTCTAAACACGATGTCAGATGCAATAACTTCGCTCAGTGAAAGAATCTGCTGGACTGGTTCTGGGGTACCGTTAACTGTATTTAACCCACTAAACTGGGAGGTAAATGTTCCAATGAATGTAAAAGGACAGGGTCTCATCAGAGATGCTGAGGGGGATTCTGTTAATTGCGAAGATAATGGTGATGGCACGATTACGTTTCTTGCGTCTCTTCCCCCGCTTGGTTACGCCACATTCGGACTGGATACCAGTTCAAATTGTGAATCCCTCATCTCCACGCCAGTGCTCACAGTGAGTAATGAATTTTATACCATCCGGGTAAATGGTGGGCGACTTGAGCTCTATGATAAGGCGAGAGGTGTAAAGTTAGGAAATATCAGGTTATGGTGCGGAAAAGGAGGATGGATTCCCGGGATGGAGAATGATTTCCTCAATAACATACAGTTTCCTGCAGAAGGCGAATGGCTGGACCTGCAAAATCCCGGGGCTTTTGTAAGTAGCTGGGATAACCAGATTATTTGCTACTCTGGATGGGATGGCTCTGCGTTTAAACTCCAGACCAGACTGATAAAAGGTGTGAACAGGATTTTTCTGAATCTCACCCTGCATTGGCAAACGCAGGAGACACACGTAATGCCAGTACTTGTTTTCGAGCCGGTGGATGTAAAAAGCATCACCTATGGACAGCCCTTTTATTTTACACAGATGGAAAGTGATACAATGTGTCATACCTATCCTTCGCGTGTATTTTGTCGGTGGCTTTATTGCCAGCAAGAGGATAGTGGTACTGGTCTTTATATTGCAGGAAATAATCATTATCTCCTGAGAAGGGATTATACTTTACTCTTTGTTTTATTATCAACGCCAGGGACATATAGTGGCGACCCTTATTGTACAGGTGGGTATGAATTTAAATTCCAGTTTAAAGCTACATCCGGTTTTAATTTTACTGAGGCAGAGATGCTGGGACTTGAGAACGAGACGCCTTTTCTCCTGACAAAGGATGTGAAGCGAAAGAGTCCCATTCTGCCACACTCCGCTACGTTCTTTGATTTTTCCAATCCTTCAGTGATAATCAACACCGTCAGAAAACGTGAAGGGAAATATTTTGTGCGCTACTATAACGC
>JAGHBZ010000204.1 GCA_021160705.1 Candidatus Sumerlaeota bacterium | reverse complement strand
GTCAATGATTCTTGATTCATCAAGCATACTTCCAAGGTCAACGCTCATAACTCTCTCCATTCTCCTACCACTGGATTATACTCCGATTATCCCTCAACAAACTCCCCCAACGCAAATACGAAAATCAAATACGAATACAATAACGTTACAAACTCAAGTTAATTCTGTAACTTTTGTAACAACTGTTAAAGATTAAATTCTGAAAATTTAGAGGTACAAAAAGATTTTGTAAAAAAGGTTCAAACTCTGATTTGAAAATGAAATTTTCAGGATTGAAAAATCCCTGACGACAGGGGATTCGGCGGTTTTATCTATGTGGCGGAGAGGGAGGGATTCGAACCCCCGTCACCCGATTAAGGGTGAAGACGCTTTCGAGGCGTCCGCCTTAAACCACTCGGCCACCTCTCCGTCCGGCTGGAAAACTCTGTCCTTTTCCCTCCTGTCTTTTCTCTTCAAGCACTGGCGTGTGCTAATGAATGTCTCGATTAATCAGAGAACTGGATATTATTAGCTTCCACAAAACAGTGAAGTAATTCAATACTTTTCCAATCAAAGAGGGTTTCTACTGGACATCGGATAATTCTTCTGAAATTCATCTCAGGGAAAGTAGGGTTCGGGTTTGTTCTCTATTCGCGGTAAGGAGAGTAGTCCAGGTCTACCAAGTTACCGCACCGTAACCGGAGGGGTCCTGAGAACGAAATATCAGACCTGTTTTTCTTCTAAGGCTTTTAGATTTATGATTACATTGATTTTCTGGCGAGAAGCAAAGGTTCGCAGTATATCTCAGTAATTTCATTTATCTAATAATCACGGATTGCGTAGATAAAAAATTTCTTCTTGAGAAATTGATTCTCCCTTATGTAAAAAGAAGTTGCACCCTTAAAAGGTGAGAAGGATTCCTCCACACATCTGAGACAATAAAGGAGAGATAATCCTCAGGCGGGGCAAAAAAGAGAGAGCAGGAATTGCCTCATTGAAAACGAAATACATAAATTTCATAGACGGGACAAAATTAAATCCTGAAGATGGAAGGGAAAGAATATGAATTTACAGACATTACACAAAATTCACTATGGAGTGTTTATAGTAAGTTCCAGAAAGGGGGAAAACCTGAACGGGCAGATTGCCAATACTGTGTTTCAAATTAGTGCCACACCGCCAACCATAGCGATAAGCATAAACAAGGAGAATCTCACACATCAATATATCAAGGAGAGTAATGTCTTTAGTATATCCATCTTATCCACTGAAGCACCTATGACGTTTATCGGGCGATTTGGGTTTCGCTCTG
This sequence comes from Candidatus Sumerlaeota bacterium, assembly GCA_021160705.1. Taxonomy (GTDB): domain Bacteria; phylum Sumerlaeota; class Sumerlaeia; order MWCT01; family JAGHBZ01; genus JAGHBZ01. The sequence continues at coordinate 7,025 of JAGHBZ010000204.1, read as the reverse complement.
GCAGGACAACAGATAAGTTCAAAGATGTGGAGTATAAAGTTGGCACGACTGGAGCGCCGATAGTTTTAGAACACAGCGTCGGCTACATAGAAGCAGAGGTCATCGGTAGTCTGGATGTTGCCACGCATACGGTTTTCGTGGGGAAAGTGGTGGACGCTGAAATCCTTAATGAGAAAGAACCAATGACCTATGAATATTATCATAAAATAAAACGGGGCTTGACACCCAAGAGTGCGCCTACTTATATTGAGGCAAAAACTAAAGAGCCAACAGAATAACTCCGAAAAATTTAAAGATAATCAAGTTCTGCGAGAATGTTTGTTTCTGGGTAGAGCGGTATCCTTACGAGGCGAGAAGTGGCTTATTTGTATGCTATCTGATGGATTCATTTAGCAAAGGTATTATCAATCAAGAGATTAGAGATAAGTCTTAACAACTCCCGGCAGGCGAAAAAACTTAGATAACATCTGGCATCAAAAATCTTTAAGGAAAGGAGGGTTGCAAAATGACAACTCAGAAGTTTTCCAAAGGTGAAGCAATCCGTTTTGGCTGGAGGACAATGAAAAGTAATCTTGGTTTTTTTATTATTCTTCTTATAGTAGTAGGATTGATTTATGTTATACCAGATTTCATTGAAAAATTAGTCAGAAAAGACGCCCCACTTCTGGCGATTCTTATTCATCTTGGCTCCTGGGTTATATCAATAGTGGTTCAAATGGGAGTAATCAAAATTGCCCTGAGGTTCTGCGACGAAGAGGAAGCTGAGTTAGGCGACCTTTTCACCTGTTTTCCTTTATTTTTCAAGTATGTAGCAGGGTCAATACTTTATGGTTTGATTGTTATTGTGGGTCTACTCTTACTAATTATTCCGGGGATTATCTGGTCAATCAAATTTTGGTTTTTCCCCTATTTCATTGTAGAAGAAGGAGTGGGTCCTATACAAGCTCTGAAGAAAAGCTCTTTAATTACAAGAGGTGCGAAGTGGGATTTGTTTCTTTTTGGGCTATTACTGGGGCTTATTAATTTACTTGGTGCACTCTGTCTGGTGATAGGCTTATTTGCAACAGTGCCAACGACAATGGTAGCCTGGGCTTATGTATATCGGGAGTTATCGGCTCAAGCAAAGGCTGTGCAGGGAGATGGCGTGTCAACAGATAGAATAAATAGCTGGGGCAGGACAGGTGTCTAAATAGCGGTGAAAAAATCCTTGTTATACTTTGCGTAAATTACTCTGAGAGATTCTTTTCTCTGCAAGAAATTATATGAACCAATGGGTTTAAACAGGATTGAACAGGAGGAGTAAGGAGGTGAGAACGTGGTGATGTTTAATGTGAGTGAAGTGTTTCAATTCGCCATCAGAATTGAGGAGAATGGAGAACGGTTCTATCGCCGTGTCGCTGAGAAGATAGATGACGAGAATATAAAAAGAATATTTAAGTATCTGGCAGATGAAGAAGGGAGACATAAAGAATACTTTGAGTCAATTAAGTCCAGATTTGACAAACAGGAATATCAGACACCGGAGAGTTATTCAGGAGAATATGAAGCGTATCTGAAGGCGTTTGTTGATACCAGGATTTTTGATTTAGAAAAGCAGGAAGAGGAGATGTTAAAGATAGATAGTCTGCTTCAGGCTATAGAGTTTGCGCTCCAGCGAGAACTGGATTCTATCTTATATTATCAGGAGCTCAAAGGATTAGTCCCTGCACACCAGCAAGGATTGATAGATACAATTATTGAAGAGGAGCGAAAACATTTTTTAGAGTTGCGAGAACTCCTGCGAGAATACTCGGGTAAAGATATACAGTTCACTGAATAAGCCTGAAATACTCTGAGAGGTATCAATTCTGATTTACCGCAAGTGCCTATCAGTATGAATAACAGAGGCGAGGAGAGTAGTACCATCCCGTTTAGATGGTTAACTGAGGAGAGTTAAGAAATCTCAGGTGGCACACTTATCACCAAATAATGCGGTTTAATAGCGTTTGGGAATCATATCTTTGTTTTTATCAGAGGTTGACGTTTTGAATTAAGGAAATATGATAGAGAGTATTCAAACATTACATCCGATAGTGCAGGCGTTTCTGGCGACGCTTTTTACGTGGTCAGTGACAGCACTTGGAGCAGGGACGGTATTTTTCACAAAGAGAATGGGCAAGAAACTGCTGGATGTGATGCTTGGTTTTGCGGGTGGGGTGATGATTTCAGCGAGTTTCTGGTCGCTCCTGGCTCCAGCAATAGAGATTTCGGCAGGCAAGGGGATACCAGCCTGGATACCTGCAGCAGTGGGGTTTATGCTGGGGGGTCTTTTTTTGAGATTGATTGACCGACTACTGCCGCATCTCCATATAGGTTTTCCTGCTGAGACAGCAGAAGGGATGAAGACAACCTGGCGAAGGAGTACATTGCTTATTCTTGCCATAACTTTGCACAACATCCCTGAGGGACTTGCAGTAGGGGTAGCCTTTGGGGCGGTTGCAGCAGGTTTACCGTCAGCCACATTACCAGCGGCTATGGCGCTTGCGCTGGGTATCGGGATACAAAATTTCCCTGAAGGTGCAGCGGTCTCAATTCCGCTACGACGTGAAGGGATGTCGCAGTTGAAGAGTTTCTGGTATGGGCAGCTATCAGGGGTGGTTGAACCCATAGCAGGAGTGATTGGCGCATCAGCGATTATATTTGCCGAGCCGATTCTTCCATACGCATTGAGTTTTGCTGCAGGGGCGATGATATTTGTCGTGGTGGAGGAAGTTATCCCGGAGTCGCAACGTGGCGGTAATGCTGACCTGGCTACTTTAAGCCTTATGATAGGATTTACCGTAATGATGATACTTGACTTGGCGTTTGGGTAATATTCCACTCGTGAGATTTTGAAAACGCCTATATCGGTCTATGCGAAGCCAGAAATTGTATAACTTTAATGGCAGGTGATGTTGAAAGCTTTATCTAGTTTTTATAATGCAACCACCACGATTGTGGATACACTCATTAGAAGTTAAAATAAAATAGGAGGAGAAACGATGCGAAAAATGACAGAATCAAACCTGAGGACAGCGTTTGCTGGGGAAAGCCAGGCACATATGAAGTACCTCATCTTTGCGCAGAAGGCGGAAGCTGAAGGGTATCCAAACATAGCCAGGCTGTTCCGAGCAATAGCCTATGCGGAGCAGGTTCACGCAACGAATCATTTCAAGGCACTTGGAGAACTTGGTGGTACACTTGAGAATCTGGGTTCTGCTATTGAGGGGGAGACATATGAAGTGGAAGAGATGTATCCAGCATTTGATGCGGTCGCCAGACTCCAGCAGGAGAAAGAAGCACAGCGGTCTATTCATTTCGCCCTTGAAGCGGAGAAGATTCACTCAGCAATGTACCACCAGGCAACACAGTCAGTAGACGCTGGAAAAGACGCGGAAATTGGGCAAATATTTATATGCAGTGTCTGCGGCTACACTGGTGAAGGCGAGCCTCCGGAACGTTGCCCCGTCTGTGGTGCTCCGAGCGATAAGTTCAAAACTTTTTAGACACGGCGAAGTATCGGGCGAGCAGGAGATAATCTTCTGCTTTACTGAATTCAGCTATATCTCCTGAGATGTGTCAAAGTTACTTGCTTATCTCTGTGGAGCTTTTTCCCGTGAATTTATACAGGGCAACACCTTTTAGAAACATAATACGTCCTATCTGAGTGTTTTTATTCTGGAGTATGGATAATTGTTCTTTTTGTCTTTGTGGGTTCGTCCATAGAAACCATAAAGTACGAGTGGGATAGAGATAACGACCTCTGGTAAGACGGTAAAAGAGTTTAAAGGGAAAGGTGTTGTGATTAAGTTCAGCCCTGCCCAGCATTTTAAAGTAATAGATAAGGCAGGATGTGTCGTTGATGTTGGCAGTAACGATAACATCTTTTGGTTGTATATGAGCCACCAAATAGTATGCGGGACCGCGCCAGTCCTGCCGTGGCATTCTCTTGAGATATGCGTGGTAGCTGAACAATGAGACCAGAACAAGGGCGCTGAGAAACAAATATGTCTTTTTCCTTTTTGTATAAGAGATTGCAGTGCCAAGAAAAAGTGCTACAAAAGGTGCGAGCATCATTAGATACCGCGAAAGAAAAATTGGTCGAATAAGGCATAACCCGACAAACACAAGAAAAGGACCCCACAATGTCCAGGGGATAAGAAGGATAAGTCGGGACTTAGTGCGCACCAGTGGTGAGTGAGACCCTCTCCTGAAGATTCTAACATACTGTATCAGGCAAAGAATTATTATAACACCTGTTAGAAGAATCCCAGTTAAGCCCAGAATATCGTATACAGATGTGCCAAGCAACATATCCTCAATTCTCACGAGCACATCATTTATGGTAATACCAGCGGGAAAATATCGCTCTATTATGCCGACCTTATTTTGTTTATACTGATAAATAAAAGTAGGGAGCCAGGGTAAAAAAACGCCACCTGCGGTTATCCAGCTGAGTAGCAGGATTTTCTTTTTTCTTGGAGAGATTCGGAGAAACCAGGTAAAGATAAATTGAAACAGGAGAATTGCGATTCCCCAGTAGAACGTGAGGAGCAGGAGTGCGGCTACCCCAGCGTAAATGCAGGCGTCTCTTTTCTCACCTCTTCGTATAATGCGAAGAAAATATATCCATACCAGAACAGCGAGCGGTGCACTGAGTGCATATCGGCGAATTTCACGCGCAAACTCAATGTAGAAAGGCGAAGTGGCAAGAATGATGCAGGACATTAAAGCGGTTTTAGAGTCCGTGAGTTGCCGTGCAAAAAAGTAAAGGGCAATAATGCCGCCCACAGCGGAAAGCACTCCGGGTAGGCGTCCGACAAATTCAGAAACGCCGAAGAGCTTTAAAAACACATAAAGTACAAGATAAGAAAATGGAGCGTGAGTCTCCTGGCGGATTCCCTCTCTCAACTCAGACAACGAACCATCACTAATATCCAATGAAAGTATCTCGTCAAGCCAGAGGCTGGTGGTTCCGAGCTTATAAGAAGCCAGTACCAGAAATAGCACAACGGGCAATATAAGAAAGAGAATCTCTTTATTTTTGTGCTTATGTTTCATTCGGCAGACTCACTCATAGAGCCGAAGCGCATCTCAATGCAGAGAGAATAATGTTTTTTCTCTCAGTCACTCTCCTCACATCTCCAGTGAGATACCGGAAAAACGCTCACATCACTTTAAACAGTGTGATTGCAGAAGGTATACAAAATAGTAGAGTTTTGAACTGGTTACTTTCAAATGTAAAAGTTTTGGATTGGTACAGGTGAAAATCAGCTGGATGAATGGAGTTCAAACACAAGGGAATATTTCTGATAAATCAATATTCGCCATTGCAAAGTTTTTGTTGAATACTTATTTTCTCATCCTCATAATATCGTTCACAAAACAAAAACAGAGCGCAGAACATAACAATAAATTTTACCCGACTAAATCAGGAGGTTATAAGTAAACGATGGTCAAGGAGATAATGCAGACAACATTTTTGAACAACCGTGTGGTTGATTATATTGTGAGTCTTGCCATCTTAGTAATTGGTATTCTCAGTGTCAGAGTGGTGAAGAGTATCGTCATAGCACGCCTGAAAAAATGGGCAGAGAAGACAAAAACTAATATTGACGATTTCCTGATTACGATAATAGAGAAGACCATAGTACCCCTTCTATATTTCGGAGCGTTTTACATTGCAACACGAGGGTTATATCTGCATCCCACTGTAAGCAAAGTGATAGACGTCCTGGGAGTGATACTGCTGACGTTTATGGCGGCACGATTCACAGCGGCAACACTGGAGTTTCTGCTCAAGGATTACTGGCTAAAGAAGTCACCGGACGAGACAAAAGAACGAAACATCAGGGCAATACTGCCGGCAATAAAGGTGATAATTTTTGGTCTTGCGCTTGTGTTTCTGCTGGACAATCTTGGGTTTAAGATTTCAACGGTGATTGCTGGTTTAGGAATTGGTGGTGTGGCTGTTGCGCTGGCGTCTCAGGCAGTACTCGGCGATATGTTTAATTATTTCACTATCCTGTTTGACCGTCCTTTTGAAGTGGGCGATTTTATCATCATTGATAATTATCTCGGGACAGTGGAGTATATAGGGATTAAAACCACACGTATCCGCAGTCTTAGTGGTGAGCAACTCGTCTTTTCCAACACAGACCTCACGAATTCACGTATTCGCAATTATAAGCGGATGGCAAAACGACGCGTTGTGTTTAAAATCGGCGTCACGTATGAAACAAAATGCGAACAACTCCGGGAAATACCTTCTATCATAAAAAGCATAATAGAAGGGATTGAAGACACTGCATTTGACCGGGCACATTTTTCTTCATTTGGGGACTTCAGTCTTATATTTGAGGTAGTTTACTATGTGCTGAGCCGTGATTATAACAAATATATGGATACTCAGCAGGCGATTAACCTCGCAATTAAAGAAGAGTTTGAGAAACGCGGAATAGAGTTCGCCTACCCGACACAGATGATATATACCTGTGAAGTAAAATAAAGTCATCTCCTGCGGTGAGGAGCTGAGTTGCTTATTTCTCCCCGCATAGAAGCACCATATTGCTCTACAAAGGAAATCTCGTATACTCTGTTGTAAAGATAGAATCTGTGCATAAACGATTATTTAGCAATGACGTAGTATTCTTTGCCCTAAAGATGGGAAGCCTCTCAGCTCTGCCACAGACTCCTGCTGGGGAGTTCTAAAAATCAAAAAGTTGTGTCCGTTTATCCGTTAGTCCGTTAAGTCTGTTTAGTCCGTTGTGTCCGTTTGGTCGGTTAGTTCGGTTTAGGTCGGTTTAAGTCGGTTTAGTCGTTTAGGTCGGTTAGTCGGTTTATTAAGGTTCAGCATCCTTATCGCCTACCACTAATCTCAAAATCTCTAAAATGTGAAAATGAGAGCTGCCCTTCACAGGTTAACTCCTATCTCCTGGTTTCCTGGCTTCCTAATAGAAAAAAGAGTATTAAATAAGGAATCCAGGAGACCAGGATAGGTCTGAAAT
>JAGHBZ010000480.1 GCA_021160705.1 Candidatus Sumerlaeota bacterium | reverse complement strand
TAAAAATAATTATAAATTATTTTTGAAGTTAGGAAGGTAAAATAGTTTGTGTCAAAAAAAATTTATCTAAAGAAAGGGGGTATTAAAAGTGATAAGCGCCGAGAGAATAAAAGAGATGTCAACGCTGGAGATTTTGCACACCATTGTCGGGAATAAAGTACTTAGAAACATTGCAGTTCGGATACTTGAGAAGAAAGCCTATAAATCACTGGTGGAAGATAATCCTTATCAGCTGACTTTGCGGACACGACTTGGAAGATTTTATTTAGTACGTTCGCTCTTGAACTCGCTGTGTCGCTCACTTGATAGAGGACTCATTTCTAAGAATGTCAGGCGAACCTTGTCAGCAAATTTTGTCCGTGCGCTTGTTGAACAACACAAAGATTCAGCTCTGCGTAAATTCACCGAAGAATTCGGGTTTGAGCCTCCACTGTTTATTGTATTTAGCCCTGAAGGGAAATGTAATCTGAATTGCGTTGGCTGTTACGCCAACTCTACCAAATCTATTCCCAATCATATTGAGTGGGACATTGCAGATAGGATTCTCACTGAGAAACGAGAACTCTGGGGAAGTAGGTTTACTGTTATCTCTGGTGGGGAACCATTTATGTGGCGTTCCCAGGGGAAAGACATCCTGGACCTTTGCCAGAAGCACAACGATAATGTCGTTCTGTTGTATACCAATGGGACACTGATAAATAGAGAGCTCGCAGAGCGTATGGCAGAGATCGGCAATATCTCGCCAGCTATCTCGGTTGAGGGGTTCGAGAAAGAAACTGACGAGCGTCGCGGAAAAGGTGTATTTAAACGTATCCTTCGTGCAATGGAGTGTCTACGTGAGGCTGGTGTGCCATTCGGAATTTCTGTGACTGTGACTACACATAATATGGATGTTGTCCTTACAGATGAGATGATGGACTTCTGGTTTGAGGAGCAAGGTGCTGCTTATGCGTGGATGTTTCAGTATATGCCCATCGGTAGAAGGGCGACACTGGACCTTGTGGTGCCGCCTGAGAAACGTGCTGAGATGTTTTATAATATGGAGCGTATTGTCCGGGAACGTAACTATTTCCTCTGTGATTTCTGGAACAGTGGTCCTTATAGTTATGGTTGCATCTCTGCGGGAAAACCCGGTGGGTATTTTTATATTGACTGGAATGGGAATTGTGCACCCTGTACCTTCTTCCCGTATTCTACCTGCAATATTCTGGACATCTATAAGCAAGGTGGTAACATTAACGATGTGCTAATGACTCCACTATTTGTTCGCGTTCGGAAATGGCAGGAGACCTACGGCAACCATAGAAATGAATGCCCCTCAGGTAATCAATTGTTGCCGTGTCCTATTCGTGACCATTATGCTTTTGCCTACTCAGTAATCCGGGAACTGAATGCCAGACCTATTGACCCATCCGGGAAAGAAGCACTTGAGGATGAACTCTATCGGAAGGGAATGTTTGAGTACGACCTGGAAGTAAAGAAGATGATGGACCCCATCTGGCTGAATGAGTTCATTGCTTCTGGGAAAGATAAAGATAAGGAGCAACTCGAAAAACTCTTATCCCATATTGAGTCGGAATAGTAGGGGTTATCATCACCACACAGCGATGCCACAGCCTCTTCTGTGGTGTGAAGAGGCTGTGTTTTTTATAGAGTACTGCCAATCTCCTCCTGAATCTATGAGCAATTATTAACAATGCTAAATTTCTCTCCTTGTTTTTCTTCACTGGTTCATACCTATCTTTCAGGTGTCTACACATTTTTCAATACTACATTGTTGCTTTCCCCTGTTTGCTGATAAAAGTTCATTTCTCACCAGTTGCATTTTTACGTTGCTTTTGCCGTGGATTACAATAAAAATGTCTTGTTCTGCGATTGGATAAATTCTTTAAATGGATTTACGACAGAATGAGAATCAGGCAAATACGGGAAGATGATATTAAAGCACTTACTGACATCTGTGTAAAAGGGATGGAGTTTGACTATTTTAACGAAGATATTGTTCGTGAAAAGACAATTAACGCTGTGGATTATGAGCCGGAGCTGGGTATGGTGTATGAGTTAAACCATAAAGTCGCTGGGTTTGCTCAATGTAGTTTTGGCAAACGTAATGACCACCCACATGGCTGGATACGGCTCTTAGTTGTGCATCCAGTTTTTCGTGGTCAGGGAATTGGTTCAGCGTTACTCTCTGAGTGTGAGAGTCGTCTCAGGGGGCGTGGGGCATTCTCTATCTCTACTATGGATGCTGTTCCTAACTATTTTACTCCGGGGCTTGACTACCGCTATACAGAAGCCTTCTGTTTCCTGGAAAAACACTCCTACGAACGAGTTGGTGAGAATATCAACTTAACGTGCAATGTTTCGCCTGAAATGTTTCAGCTACATAAGGAAATTGAAGGATTGAAAACAAAAGGATTTGACGTACGACGTGCTGAGCGGGAAGATACCAGCGCTGTGCTGGAGTTTATCCGCCGTGAATTTCCCTTATGGGAAGGTGAGGTCAGGGAAGCATTTCGCAATGAACCGCCGAGCCTTTATATTTGCTGGAGGAAGAACAAAGTTGTCGGGTTTTCTGCCTATGATACAAATAATAAAAATACCGGCTGGTTCGGACCAATGGGCGTAGACCCCGGGTTTCGCGGACACGGTATTGGCGCTGTGCTGTGTAGAGCGTGTCTCAGAGATATTGCTCTGCAGGGACATCGCGCCGCTACTATTGCGTGGGTTGGACCGGTAAAGTTTTATGCTCGTATTTGTCAGGCACGAATTGACCGTATCTTCTGGGTCTGGCAAAAATCTTTATCTCTATGAGCAAAGGAGAGTTCTGAATGGCAAAGGAATACGAAGAATATGAACGCCGTTTACTGGCAGACGAATTCGCCGGAATTATTAAAATGCATAATGAAGTTTTAGAACGATTAGAACGATTCCGAAAGGCGTATCCTTACTTGCTTGCCCCTAATATATTTGATTCGCTGGAGGGGAATTTAAAAGAGAATGTCCAGATTATGTACCGGGAGCTACAGAATCTCCATCGCACCGATGGTCCTCATTATGAGAAGAAGTATATCTGTAAACGATGTCACCAGGCTTTTATGATAGCATTGCCAGAGGGGCTTTGTGATAAATGTCGCGCTGAAATAAAACACCAATGACTCATATACCAAAATGGAAAATAAATCGTTTGGTGCTGGTATTCTTTGATGCACTAATGGTAGCTCTATCTCTTGGATTTGCTTACGAACTGCGGTTCGAGTTCCATGTGCTCCCTGAATATCATAAGCAATTCATCAGTCTCGTCCCCTTCATAGTCCTGCTACGACTGCTCTTATTCTGGGTGTTTAACCTCTACAAGGGAATCCTCCGCTATGCGAGCATCAGTGAATTGATAGGCATTGGATTCTCCATCTCATTAGGAACCGCAATTATCTCTTTATTTAATATTATGACACGTTATATTCCTGCTCTGTGGGGTTTTCCTCTCCACAGTGAGGGCACGCACTTATTACGGATTCCCTGGAGCATAGTGATTATAGAGATGATGCTCACGTTTTTGCTGATTAGTGGTGGTCGATTCTCCTGGCGAATCATCCTGACTGCTGGACAGCGTGCCTGGAAACGTGCAAAGAATGTACTAATCATTGGCACAGATGACCTGGGAGAGTCGGTTGCCCGTGAGATGCTTAAATCGCCTGAACGTGGACTTCGCCCTGTTGCCTTCATTGATGAGTCTGCTGCAAATATTGGTAGACGTATTCATAATATTGAGGTCGCTGGTCAGCTCAGAGATATTCATCGAATAATCGAGCAATTTAATGTGGATGAGGTAGTGATTGCACTGCCAGAGCCGACCCCTAAAAAACTTCAGCAGATTATTGAGGTGTGTAAAAAGACACCTGTTCAGTTCAGAATTGTACCCAGTATGCACGACGTGGTTGAAGGACGTGTCTCAATAAGTCAGCTTCGTCCCGTAGATGTGGAGGACCTTTTAGGTCGTGAACCTGTGCGTCTGGAACTCCCGCCCGAAAAGAACTATATCAAGGGCAGGTGTGTCCTGATTACGGGTGCTGGTGGCTCAATTGGAAGCGAGATTTGTCGGCAGACACTTAGCTATAATCCTGCAAAACTCATTCTTTTTGGCAAGGGCGAGAACAGCATCTATGAAATCGCCACTGAACTCGGATACCAGTTTAAAGAAAATACGATTGAAGCTATTATCGGTGACATTCGGGATAGGGATAAACTTGAACAGGTCTTCAGCACACTGAGACCCGATATTATTTTCCACGCCGCTGCTCATAAACACGTGCCCTTTATGGAGCTTCATCCGGATGAAGCTGTGAAGAATAATATCCTCGGCACCTATGAGGTTGCTCGCTGTGCGGATAAATACCACTCGGAGTTGTTTGTGTTTATCTCTACAGACAAAGCAGTCCGTCCCACCTCTATTATGGGTGCCACAAAACGCCTTGCTGAAATGCTCATTTTCAGTCTGGGGCAACGCTCTGCTACTTCGTTTATTGCTGTGAGGTTTGGCAATGTTCTTGGGAGTCGTGGTTCCGTCATTCCGCTGTTTAAGCGACAGATTGAACTTGGCGGTCCGGTCACTGTCACTCATCCTGAGGTTGAACGATACTTTATGACCGTCTCCGAGGCTGTCAGCCTTGTTATTCATAGCGGCGCTCTCAAGGATACCGCATCATTATTTGTACTTGATATGGGCAATCCCGTGAAAATCGTTGACTTAGCGCGACAACTCATTACTCTATGTGGCTATACACCCGAGGAGGACATTGAGATTAAATTTATTGGGCTTCGTCCGGGCGAGAAACTCTCTGAGGAACTCCTCACTGAACAAGAAGGACTACGTAAAACAGAAGTGGGTAAGATTTTTGCCGCTGAACCCGAAGTCTTGCCCTGGGAAACTATGGAGAATTGTCTCACAAAATTACGTTTGGCTGCTGAAGAAGGTAACGTTAACCTTATTAAGCATTTACTCAAAGAATATGTTCCTGATTACAAACCCGGGTAATTCGACTCAATATTAATGAACGAAAAAGACCTCTTAATATCTCGCCTCAGTCGCAAATCACTTATTGTACTCTTTGCAAAGGTAGTAAATTTTCTTGCTCTCTTAGGTGCAGTTATACTACTTGCACGTCTGCTTTCCCAGAGTCTGCTCGGGCGGTATCAACAATGCTGGCTCATCATCAATACCCTTGTTCCTGTTTTGATTCTTGGTGCTCCGCAAGGGCTCAATTATTTCCTTCCACGTGCTGAGACCGATAGGGAACGTGCCCTGTACTGCTGGCGATTTTATCTCTTAGTCCTCTCTGTCGGATTTGTTGTGCTATTTCCTGTTCTCGTTTTTCCTCATCTGCCTATCCGATTACTTGGCAACCCTCGTCTGCTCTCCCTCATCCAGCCGGTTGGGTTGTTTATATTCTTTCTCTTGCCATCTTACTGCCTTGAATCATTGCTTATTATCAACGAACGACCCCTCTTGCTATTAATAGTAAACTTCATTTATGCTATCTGTTTTCTCATCATCCACGCTGTTTTCGCACTAATTAGCTCTCTGGAGATGCTTTTTCTTTTCCTGGTGATACTTGCTCTGGCAAAGACCTCATTTACCTTCTTTTTAACGTACGCCATCTACCGAACACCGTTTGAACTTAGAAAAGTCCTTCACCTCCCTGGGCTCAGGTTACTTGCCAGCTACGCTATTGTGCTTACCGCTATTGCCCTGGTCGACGTGCTCACACTCCAGATTGACAAATATCTGGTTATCTGGTTTTATAAAGGAAAGGAGACAATCTTTGCCATTTATTCTTTAGGAGCCATTGAAATCCCACTGGTAGGTATTATTGTGGGTACGGTCAGCTCTGTGGTAATGCCAGAATTCTCACGTCTGCTCAGAAAACAGGATTTTGCTCAAAGCCAGCTTTTGTTACGAACAATGGTAGAACGCCTGAACCTCCTCTTGTCTCCTCTGTTTCTTTACCTGCTGTTCAGTAGTTTTGTTCTGATTCCTTTTCTTTTCGGTGACCGGTATCGCCCCACTGTGGCTGTCTTCTCAATTTATCTTTTTCTCATTCCACTTCGTATATTTCTCAACCATCCACTGCTTATTGCTGGTGGACTCCAGCGCTTTGCCCTCTATGGAAGAATTATTGACCTGATGGTAAACGTATCCTTCGGGCTTATTCTACTGCCGATTATTGGCTACCTCGGTCCCGCTGTATCCACTGTAATTGCTACCTATATTCATAAATTGTATCAAGTCATCGTTATCCAGCGTTTTCTCAACATCTCCTGGCGACATCTATATCCCTGGCGACGAATACTGAAGAGTTTTGCCATTTTCTTGGCATTTGCTGTTCCAGAAGTCTTACTGGTTAATCTCCTGATTCATCCGCCCATCTTGAGTCTATCTATCAGTGCTGTTTTATTTTTCTCCAGTGGTTATTTTGTTTTTCGTGCTTATTACCGCCCCGCTCAGTAACCCCTCACTTTATCCAGAGTTTTCTCTCTAATGAAAATTAATGATACGTAATGGACTCCACACTGGGCATCTTTTGTGTGCGAATAATAAGCCCCCTGCTTATCGTACCATTAGTAGGGTCATATATCCAGCCAAGGGATGGGTCTGCATCTCCCAGTGGAGTATTGTATGTCTGGTCAGGACCAAGACTAAACATTCGCCACGCTCCATAGTCATCATAATAGTTACTCGGTGGCCAGCCAGCTTGTTCAACATATTCTTTTATGTTGTGATATGTGTAGCCAATATCAAAAGGGTCGCCGTTTGCAAATGGCTTGCCCTTGCTCACACCGATTGAACCTACTCCTCCTATCTTGAACGGGTCTGTAAAGATAGATGTAATATATGCCACCGGGGTTGTTACTAATGGAGGAATCGTTCGCCATTCATACGTGCGAGGGTCTCCGTGCCCATTGTAACGTGGGTCGCAGATAACTGTGCCAACCTGACCAAGACTTGGCGGATAATCATTATGGTCAACTGCATAGGATTCCAAAGCTGTGGCAAGTGTTCTAATATCTTCTTTTGCACGAGATACCTTACTCCGCACCTGTGCCTCAAGGAAGTTCGGCACCGCTATCGCAGCTAAAATTGCTATGATTGCCACCACTATCAGCAATTCAATTAACGTAAATCCTTTGCTCCTGACGTTCATACATTTCACCTCTTTTCTTTTGAAATCTTTTCTTCTGAAACTGAATATATATTATTCACTTTGCATAAGCGCCCTGTTTATGCAACAGAATTTTTATCTCTATGATTGTTTCACTCCTTTCACATTAAAGTGATTCAGGATTCTTTGTAGCTTGACCTAATACCGATAAAAATTAAGAATGACTTTGTACTTTTTATTCTTCTCAACTAATCCGATGAGCAACGAGAAGGTATATTGTGATTTTCATCCCGGAAGTGAAGCACGATGGTATTGTGTGGATTGTCATCATTATCTGTGTGAGAGTTGTGTAGAGGAACGTCGGTTGAGCCGAAGATTCAAGGCGTATGTTCATTCCCTTGAAGAGTGTCGGGGAAAATGTGTGCCGCTGAACGCAGTGTTGAAACAAGCCTCTGCTGTTAAGGCGCTTACTCCTTCGCTTATCCGGGAACCCAAACCCTCTTTCTTGACCAGACATTACCAGTGGCGGTTTTATCTTGGACTGGCTGGCGTGTTCATTGCCTTTGCTTTTATTTTTTGTATCAGACCTCCACGACTCTATGGCGCCTCCTTTACGATGTTTTACCTTTTAGGGTTGATGCTAATCTGGGGGTTGCTACATCGCTCCGCGTGGGCTGCACATCTATCTATTCTTATTATACTCGTACAATCTATAGGTTATCTTATACGGCTTAGAACGCCTGCAGAAATACCTCAGTTTATAATATCACCACATCCAGCATTCTTTATCACTATTGGGAGTTTACTGATTTTCGTATTTGCGTTGGGGGAGTTTGTTGAGGGATAATCGGAGTATAATCCAGTGGTAGGAGAATGGAGAGAGTTATGAGCGTTGACCTTGGAAGTATGCTTGATGAATCAAGAATCATTGAC
>JAGHBZ010000007.1 GCA_021160705.1 Candidatus Sumerlaeota bacterium | reverse complement strand
TATTATAAAAGAGGCTGTTTTTTAGGTTTGTGTGATTTGCGTGTTTTTCACTCGCAAGGTATATGTACACTTAAGTTTTCGTCCCGTACTTTGATAATCTGTTCAGCACGAGCATAGTGTTTATCCGCTGGTCTCGGTTTGATTACTCTAACGTCATATTCTTGAATGGCTTATTTATATAAGCAAAGGAGTGGATGGAAAGTGACTCTATTAAAGAAAAAAGACCGGATTTTTTTAGAGCGAATGAAATATATGATGAAATTTTCATATATATGGTTTTTATGTGGGTGGAGTGCAATATTAGCTTCCCTTGGAGAATTAATATCGGGTCTCTATGCAAGCGACTTCTCACAAATATGGTTCGCTCTTTCGCTTTGTGCTTTTGGCGGAGTGCTGTTAGAACATATAAGAACAGCAAAAAGATTGATTATCATACTGGACGAGATGGACTCATCTTTAAAAAGTGATACCTGCTCTCAGGAGTATCGGTAACAATAATTAAACATAATGACTGGTTCTATGGTCTAATTATGAGAATAGCTGAAGAAAACTTGAATGGATATTAAGAGTTTCATAAAAAGCAGAATAGATACTGCCAGATTGGAATATTGTGCGATTTGCGGGAAGTGTTTATCAGTGTGTCCAACCTACCGTGAGTTAAATCGTGAATTGCATTCACCCCGAGGGCGATTGGTTCTAATTAATGCGTTCATTAAGGGTGAGCTTGCTCAGGCAGGAGCGAAGTTATATGAGGCGATTGACTGGTGTTTGTTGTGCGGTGCCTGTAGTACTGCCTGTCCCGCTGGTATTAGACCCTCTGATGCAATAATGTACGCGCGGGCAATGGAGGAGTTCAGGGAACGGCAGTCCTGGATAGAAAAAATGCTCTTGCGGAAAGTAGTGACATCTCAAAGCAAATTAGTCAGATTAACCGCGCCCCTGAGGGTGGCACAGCAGATGGGCTTAATGGCGTTTATGAAGAGTAGATTATTTCAAAGTATGCTTTCATTGCGTTTAAGGGTAATGCAGGAGCTTCTGCCGAATGAGCCATCAGGCAAAATTTTCGCTCATCGGGCAGTGCGGTACAAGTCAATGGTTGATAAGCGAAAGAAAGAATCATCTGTGCGTATAAAATTTTTTGTTGGATGTGCGATGAATATTATTTTTCCTGATGTAACGGCAGAGAGCGTCACACTGCTGAAGCAATCAGGTTGCGAAGTGGAGTTCGCAGAGAAATTTTATTGTTGCGGCGCGCCGCATCTCCACGAAGGCGATTTAGACTCCGCACTCCAGCTTGCCAGAATCAATGTGGAATTGCTGAGTGACCAAGAGAGCGATTTCATTGTTTCAGACTGTGATAGTTGCGTGGCAACGATTAAGCAATATGGCGAATTGCTGGAGGGAACAGAGCTTGAGGAGAAGGCAAAACAGGTTAGCCAGAAGACACGTGCACTGACTGAGTTACTGGCAACAATTAGTATGGATAAACTCCGGTTTCGTGATTTTGGTGGTGTGCGAGTCTGCTGGGCTGACCCGTGTGAGCTTCTCCACGCACAACATATCAGCACCCCGCCACGTGCCATAATTAAGGGTTTACCGGGAGTGGAGTTTGTGGAGTTGCCAGAGAGCGAGTGGTGTTGTGGCTGTGCTGGTGCATACGTGCTGAAGCATCCTGAAATCTCAAACAAAGTTCTAAGTCGAAAGGTCTCTGCCATTAAAGAGAGCGGAGTTGATGTTGTACTCAGTACTAATCCTGGCTGTATTTTGCAAATAGCACGTGGCGTATCCCGTGCGCGTCTTGAGGTCAGGGTGGAGCATCTCAGCACCTTTCTTGCAAGAAATATTGTATCCAGAGACGGGGAGTCGTGATGTCACTTCCTTGATTCACGAAACCAATTGACTTTGGTATATGTAACATAAAGTATCTCTGACGCTATGAATCCCTTGACTATATTAGCCGAAGATTTGATATATTTATTTCAATTAAGTTTAATTTTGAAAGGTGTTTAATATATCCAGAACCAGTGAGAGCAATCTGGCTCATAGCAAAATCAACCATTCTGGAGACCCTGAGGCGTAAAGATATTTACGTGGTGTTGATACTCGCAGTAGTGATTATCGGCACGGCGGGTATGTTTAATTTTTTTGGTATTCACGGACTTCAGAAGTTCCTGAAAGATATCTCGCTCAGCGTGATAAACATATTAGTCATCATCATTGCAATAGTGATAACAGCCCGCCAGTTGCCAGCGGAGTTTGAGCAGAGGACAATCTATCCAATGCTGGCAAAGCCAATTGGCAGGATTCATTTTTTGTTAGGGAAATTCCTGGGTGTGCTGATAATGTCGGTCTTTACTCTTTGCTCATTTGGCATCATATTCCTCATAGTACTGGCAATAGCAGGCGCATCAACCGGCTGGATAGCTCTTCAGGCATTCTACGCTCGGTTTCTCTCTCTATGTGTAATTTGCTCGCTTACCTTATGCTTATCGCTTTTTCTCACCCATTCTGCCAACGTGACTGTGATGCTACTGTTCTGTCTGGGAGCCAGTATGTTTAGTCGCACGATTATTCTTGTTCATAATAAGGTTGATATATTTACCCGGCATATTCTTGAGCTACTCTATTTTATTCTGCCCCATCTTGACCTGTTTGATATGTCCAAACTGGTTGTACATAACTGGGCGCCTCGCCCATTATGGGTACTCGGAGCGCTGACACTTTATGGAGGGTTCTACACTTTTATATTTTTGACCATAGCGCATTTGCGGTTTAAACGCAGAATGTTATGATTAGAGCCCTTACAAATAATGAGAAATTTGCTCTGTGTCTGAGCGGTCTTTTTTTAATTGCGAGCGGGTTGCTCTTCCGGGTGATTGAACCTCAGGTAAGTGTCCAGGCAAGTTATACGCCCCAGGATATTCGCCCTGTCCAGCAGAGCGCACTTGCCAGGATATTTCAGGAATTTCGGTTAACTGTTGGTGATATTTTATGGTTAAAGACAGATGAGTATATTCACTCAGGCGTAATTTACCGCAGTATGACACCTGAAGAAATCCTGCGTCAGGAGGCACTGAAGAGGCGAGAGTCGGGCAAAGAAGAAAATCATCACCACGAACATTCTCACGGCGAAGGTGAGGATGAGCATTTTTCTCTTAATAAAGTAATGGGTTATGGTGCTCATCATCACGAGCATGTTATTCCCGTGATACCTCATAAAGATGTAGATTTTCGTGGGATTCTTGGTGACATTGAGCGGGCAGTTAAACCATATACTCCTACTCATATTCCACACAAAGGGCTTAACGAGCTTATCCCCTGGTATAGATTAATGACGCTGGCAAATCCTCATCATATACGAGGGTATGTAGTGGGGGCATATTTTATTTATACTTACGGCAAGCGTCCGAAAGAGGCACTAAAGTTTCTCCAGGAAGGGGAGCGAAACAATCCTCAAAGCCCTGAGATTAAAGAAGCGTTAGGCAGGTTCTATTTCTATAAATTTCATCAACCCGCAAAGGCTATTCCGTACTACAAAGAGGCAATTGCTCTGTATAATAGAAAAATGAAAAGCAGAAAATTGACGGAGGACGAGCAGGAACTTCACCGTAACGCTTACGTGAGTCTTGTGATGGCTTACATTCAATTAAAAGACCTGAAAAATGCCGAAAAGTATTTTGCACAGGTAAATGCCCTTTATCCCGGAGACCGTCCAGTGAGAGATGTAATTCCCCATTTGAAAAAATTGAGAAAAGAGTTGCGTTCTGCACGAGAATAGGTGTACCAACAATGTTCAGTATAGTACGGGTATAAGCGAGAGGTAATGGCAAAAACAATCGCTGAAATAAACGAGAAGATAAAGGCGGGAGAAGTAGTAGTTGTCACAGCTGAGGAGGTCATTGCTCTTGCCCGCGAGAAAGGGATAAAACGTGCAGCAGAAGAAATAGATGTAGTGACCACCGGGACGTTTGGGTGTATGTGTTCCTCTGGAGTGTTGCTGAATATTGGGCACACGACACCACGAATGAAGATTACCCGTGCTCTGCTCAACAGGGTACCTGCATATTGTGGGCTTGCTGCAGTTGACCTTTTTCTGGGTGCGGATGAATGCCAGGTGGATGACCCTTTGAATCGGATTTATCCCGGGGAGTTCTCCTATGGGGGTGGACACGTCATCCACGACCTGGTAGCAGGGAGAGATATTAGACTTGAAGCTGAAGCCTATGGAACGGATTGTTATCCACGAAAAAGCCTGGTCTCCTGGATAAAACTCTCTGACCTGAACGAGGCTATTCTTATCAATCCGAGAAATTCATATCAGAATTACAATGTTGCGGTAAATCTCCACAGCAAAAACGTAATTTATACTTATTTGGGACCTCTTAAACCAGGACCAGCAAATGCCAATTACTCCAGTGCTGGACAGCTCTCGCCGTTATTAAATGACCCCAAATTGAGGACAATCGGGATTGGGACTCGTGTGTTTCTTGGTGGTGGTATTGGTTATGTATTTAGCCAGGGAACTCAACATAGCCCGCAAGTAATATTTAAACGTGGTGACCGTGAGACTTTTGCCGGTGCCACGCTCGCATTGACCGGCGACCTCAAGCAGATGGACCCTCGCTGGTTAGTCGGCGCCAGTCTTACCGGTTATGGCGTTTCTCTTTTTGTGGGAATAGGTATTCCTATTCCGATACTTGATGAAGAGATGATGTATTACACCGCGGTGAGTGATGAAGAGATTTTTGCTCCTATTGTTGATTATAGCCGTGACTATCCACAGATGACAGGCGAAGTGATTGGGTTCGTAAGTTACAAAGAGTTGCGGAGCGGGAAAATTCGCTTGAACGGGCGGGAAGTACTGACTGCTTCATTGTCGAGTTATCCACGTGCTCTGGAGATAGCGGGTATTCTGAAACGCTGGATACAGGAGAAGCAATTTTATCTTACCGAGCCAGTGGCGTCATTGCCGGGACCCGGTAGCAACTACATCTGTAAGCCCTTCAAGGAACGCCCTATCGCAGAGAACAACCCGGAATAAGCATCTCTCTTCAAGTAGTTTTCAGCGATTTTCCCAGTCGAAGAAAAAGGACAAGCGGAAGCAGGCGTTTGTTGATTATTCTTTGTGTTAGAGTATGGGTGGCAAGTAGTTCTTTAATTGCCTTAAAAAGTGCGTGGGGAGAATAATGTTGGGCAAGCCGCTCAATATCATTGACCGCGTCTTTGTTTATCAGGAGTTCCGGGGACTCCGGGTAATATTGTGAGACCAGAATGTCTCTGAACCACCCGAGCAGGAGTTCAGTGATTTCTTTTTTATTGAAGCGTTTTGCCAGTTCGTCAGCTACAGAGAAGAGCGCCGGGAAACCACTATTAAGCAGATAATCCAGTTCTCTGAGCAGGAGGTCACGCCTCCCGATATAGTTTCGGCGCGCCAGCTCCAGTGCCATTCCCGGGATACCAGCTGAGAAAGCTGAAGCCAGTCTTGCAGTGACGTCGCTTATATCAAGGTTTTCTATAAGCCAGCGTTCAATTTCTTCTTCTGTGCTGGGGGTGAGTGTGATTTGCGTGCACCGGGACTTCACAGTGGGGAGGAGCCGATGCGGCTGAGGTGAGACGAGAATAAGGAGCAGATATGAAGGTGGTTCCTCCAGGAGTTTCAGAGCTGAATTAGCTGCTGAGGGGTTCATCTGCTCCGCATTCATAAATATAATAATCTTTCGTCTGGCTTCAATGGGAGCGATGTTGGCTATCTCCTGGACCTCACGGAGCTGGTCAATCTGAATGGTTTGCGTTGCACCGGTTGGCTCTACAACAAAAATATCAGGATGAATACCACGACTGATGAGGGTACAGGAGCGACACGTACACGTAGTAGTTTTCGCACGGGCTGTGTCGCAGTTTATATACTTGCTCAGGGCAAATGCCAGTGAGCGTTTCCCGACTAATGGCGGACCAGCGAACAGGAGAGTGTGTGGCAACTGAGCGGATTCCCACATCTTTTTCAGGAGCTCCTTCTGGAGTTCCAGCCCTATCAATGTGGAGAAGAAATGTTCTCGTGGCTCAAGGACTATCATAGTGTTTCAGACCCGATTCTGTGATAAAATAACAAAACCAATGTCATAAAAATCGGCTCAGTCTGTTCAGGCTCTTCCTTCAGACTACGTCAGAATAAATATAATCTCTCTTTCTCACTTACAGTTGTCAAACCATAAAGATAAGATGACTTGCCAGGTGTGGTATTGAGATTTTTTTTATTCTACCTTTGCCAAGAGATGAAGACTCAAGGAGACTTTTATATTGAGTCACTATGCTCAAGGGGGCTACAATATTAATTTTGATACTGTATCACATTTGAATAAATGCACTCACTTAATTTGCATCTCAATATAGAATGAACAGTGAACCCAAATCAGGCGCCGTAAAGAGAGACATAAAAAAAGTCTTGCTGTTAAATCCACCCGGGGAAAACATTTATCTTCGGGATTATTTTTGCAGTCATGCCTCCAAAGCGAGCTACTACTGGGGTCCTTTTGACCTGATAGTTCTGAGTGGCATCCTGAAAGAGCACTTCTCTCTGAGTGCACTTGATGCCATCATTTTAAGGTCTAAACCCCACCAGGTACTCCGCTACGTTAAAGAACAATCCCCTGATGCAATTATTTTTCTCACTGGTGCGGTCTCCTGGGTAGAGGATTTCAGATTGTTGAAGCAGATAGCAGAACAGCTCAATCCTCGCCCCGTGATGGTCGGTATCGGCGACATTCTCTTCGCTGAAGGAGATGAGTATTTACGAAAATACGAATTCCTTGATGCAGTTATCACCGACTTTACCTCCAGTGAAATCAGCGATTATCTCCAGGGGAAACGTGGCGAGTTCCGAACCATAAGCTATAAAGCAAATGGAAAAGTTGTCTCAGCTACACGGTTAAAGAGAGTGGATGAGTTCAGTTTACCATTACCCCGGTACGAGCTTTTCCCTTTTAAGAAATATCGTATTCCTCACGGTATCAGGATTCCTTATGCTGGAATACTCACTGACTACGGGTGTGCATATCATTGCGATTACTGTATTGGAGGGGAACTGGGATTCCGCCTGCGCAACATTGATAACACCATTGAAGAGATGAAATACCTGAAATCTCTTGGTATAAAAGAACTCTGGATAAAAGACCTGACTTTTGGCGTAAATAAACAACGCACACTCACCCTCTTAGAGAGGATGTTACAGGAGGAGTTAAACCTGAGCTGGGTCTGCCTTTCACGGGCGAACGTCATTGACGAAGAACGCCTTAAATTGATGAAACGAGCTGGATGCCACACTATCCAGATGGGCGTTGAGACAGCCAGTGATGAACTCCTTAGCAAATATTCAAAAGGAATAAATCGAGACATTGTACGGCGTGCTATGGAGTTATGCAAAAAAGTTAATATAAGAGTGCTGGCTCATTTTATGCTCGGTTTACCCGGCGATACTGAAGAGAACATCAGACGAACCATCCAGTACGCACTGGAGCTTGACCCGTATTTTGCCTCCTTTAATATTGTTATGCCACGTATGGGTACCAAATTTCGTGAAAAGGCACTTAAAGAAGGATTAGTGGATAAGGACGTAACCGTGCTGGACAACTCCATCTCTTATCCTGTATATGACACCCCAGAATTAAGCCGTGAACAGCTCTGGCGACTTCGCAACCTCGCCATTCGGCGTTTTCATCTAAGACCGCGTTTTATAGTGCGTCGACTCTTTGGTGTTCGCTCATTTTATGAACTCCGCACTCTCTTCTCTCAGGGCTTCTCCCTCCTCCTCACCACCTGGCGGTAGAAGGTACTTGACTGGTTTCACTTTTTTGTGATATGAAGAGATTTTTACACTATTTTTAAGAGAATACTCATCAATATATAGAGGTAGAGGAAAATGAGAAATACCTTGCTGATAGTAACGCTAATATGTGTATGGATGTTCTTCAGTGGCGAGGCATTCTCCTTTTATTATAAGACCACTCCATTACCCGAACCACGCCAGATGTACGGTACAGTTGTATTAGGCGATTATTTGTATGTAATTGGAGGGAATAACAAAAGTGGGTATCTGAAGAGCGTATTAAAAGCCCCTATTATGCCTGATGGTACGTTGGGGGAGTGGACACCTACCACTCCTTTGCCACATAGCAGGGCGTATATCGCTAATACTACCATTGCCTTAAACGATATTCTATATGTTGTTGGTGGATATGATGGTGCGAACAACTTGAACAAACAGACAATCCTCTGGAGCAAGCCCCTCCCCAATGGGGAACTGAGTCCCTGGCAGGAGTCTCCTCCGTTTCCCGGCGAAGGAATTAGCTGTTCTGTAGTTGTTTCCACTCCTGGACATCTTCATTTAATCGGTGGCTACACCCAGAGTGATAAACCCACTAATATTGTCTGGACCGCTATCCTTGATGAGCGAGGTGATTTTGTGCGATGGATTCCGGGTCCGCGACTCCCGGTACCGCTTTGGTTTCATAACGCAGGGGTAGTAGGCAACAGAGTGTGGGTCTGGAGCGGACTCACCACTTCACAAAATACTTCAGTACATCCTATGGTTTACTCCGCACCCATTTTAGCGGACGGACGGCTCGGACAGTGGCGTATGGAAGCCTCTCGACTCCCTCAGCCTTTTTATCGTGCAGCCTGCACTGCCTCGGGTCCCTTTCTTCTGTCTTTTTGCCCTTCTTATGCTGGAGGTGTTGTGAGTAACGACATCTGGTTTGCTCAGGTATCTGATAAAGGTATTTCGCCGTGGCAGAAACTTTCTACTCAAATTTCGCCAAAGGTATATCTTGGTGTTTCACCAGATTTTCGGCGTGGTGTTATCTTCTTGCCCGGAGGCAGGATAACCAAAAAGATTCTCTTCGCAATTGATACGACAGTCTATTATTTTCGCCTCTCAAGAAAAGCCTACGAGACACCAGCCAATATCCAGGCAGTAGCCACTATCACTACGCCGGATAAAGTTAGCAAAGAACCTCATTTAAGTTATCTATATACCAAGCAATCATCGCCTGAGGCTTTACCTGCCTTTATACCTTATGAAGTTGCTCGCCAGCAAAGTCTTAAATTGCGGCTACCAATGGTTGTTTATTTTCACTCTTCGCGCGCTCGACCCTGCCAACAGCAACGTCAGATACTTCAGCAATTCGATTTTTCACCATATAAGGGGAAGATTGTTTTTGCTTGGGTTAACACTACTGTTTTCCCGCAATTAGTTCAGCAGATGGGGATATTTAGAGTTCCCTGCTGGGTTTACTTTGACTCCTCACGCAGAGAACTAAAAAGGAAAATCGGTCTACTCCCGGCTGATGAACTTAAGGAATGGCTTCGTGGTAGATAGATAAATAAATCCTGAGCTCATCTCTGCACCGAGGGGCTCCGGTGTGAGAACACAAAATTTGTATCACCACAGTGGCGTCCCATATAGGTAGATGTTTTAGGTTCCATCAAGGCTACCTTCACGTCTGGAAAGTTTATTCCTTTGACGGCGAATTCTCTTGCACAATTATGAGTATTTTCTTATAGAGGTATCTTTATCTCATAACTACGCATAGGCGATTAAAAATCATAGTCTCAATGAGTATCTTAATGATGAAATGAGAATAATATGCTGGCTAAATTATTAAAACCCACAATAGAGGAGGCAATTAGAAATAAAGATTTTCGTGCCCTGAAAGATGGTTTGCTGGGCATCCCGGCTCAGGACCTCGCAGAGATGCTCGCTGAACTGGAAGAGCCGAGTCGCAGTATCATCTTTCGCCTGTTACCCCGCCAATTAATGACGGAGGTGTTCGAGTTTCTCCCCATTGAAGTACAGGAAGAATTATTAACTACATTAGGTACCGAGACCACCAAACATCTTCTGGAGAATATGTCTCCTGACGACCGTACACATCTGCTGGAGGAACTTCCGGGCGAACTTGTAAAAAGGCTGATGACGTTACTCTCTCCTGAAGAACGACGGGTGGCGACCAGTCTGCTCGTGTTCCCGGAAGATTCTGTCGGCAGAATGATGACACCAGAGTACATTGAGCTCAAACCTGATATGACCGCAGAGGAGGCATTGCAACATATCCGCAACATCGGGCTTGACAAAGAGACCATTTATTCCTCATACGTGACCGACGAGGAAGGACACCTAATCGGGCGCATAAGCTTAAGGTCACTTGTCCTTGCTCCACCTGATAAAAAGGTCAAAGACCTTTTAGATAAACACTTTATCAGGGTTAATCCCCGGACCGATAGAGAAGAAGCCATTCATCTCTGTCAGAAATATGACCTGCTGGCGCTCCCGGTAGTAGACGACGAGAACAAACTCCTTGGCATTGTCACCATTGACGATATTATGGATGTTAAGGACGAAGAGGTCACCGAAGACATTCATAAAATGGCTGCCGTACTCCCTACTGAAGAGGCGTATTTAAAAGTCTCCTCCATTAAGATGGTATGGCGTCGTGTCATCTGGCTTTTTATTCTTCTGGTCACAGAGACAGTCACAGGAAAGGTCATTAAAAATTATGAAGGGTTTATCACACGCAATACCTGGTTGCCAATCTTCATTCCGATTCTCATTGCAACCGGCGGGAACACCGGCTCGCAGGCAGCAATGATGGTCATTCGAGCTCTGGCACTTGGCGAATTGAGTGTTTCAGATTTTTTTAAAGCACTTCTTAAACAAGTATATACCGGAGTACTACTGGCACTGGTATTATGTCCATTAATGTTTATGATTGCCCTTGTTTTGCAGAGCGACCCAATTCACAGCGTCATTGTTGCAGTAGCACTGACGTTTATTGTAACCGCCGCTAATGTGGTCGGCACAGTACTACCACTTTTTTTCAAGGCAATGCGGCTCGACCCTGCTCTTATGTCCGGTCCCTTTATCTCTACAATTATGGACATAATAGGAATATTTATTTATTTCCACATTGCTTTCTATCTTGAGCATCTGTTGTAATGAGCAGGCGCAAAATAAAGATTCTCCGGGTAATGCGTGGATTAAATATTGGGGGGATTGAGCTCCGAATTATCAATCTTCAACGGGCGTTGAATCGCTCCGGAGAATACGCTGGCGAAATCGTGACCATTATAGATAAGGGAGAGTTGTTTGCTCAAATGGAAGCAGAAGGACTCGTCCCTGTGCATTATATCCCGATTAAACATCGCTCGGATATGAAAGGACTTTTAAATCTGAGAAACTACATCCGACACCAAGAGTTTGATATTGTCCATACTCATTCATTTTATCCCAATGTGCCGGGACGTATAGCTGCCAGAATGGCTGGTACACCCATCATCATTGCCCACCACCATAGCCTGTTCAGCCAGAAATGCAAGAGAGCAAAACATAAATGGTATGAGAAAATCCTTGCTCCTTTTACCGATAAAATTGTTGCAGTATCCCATTGTGTTAAAGACGATTACGTTAATTATACCGGGGTCTCGCCACAAAAAGTTGAAGTCATTTATAATGGTATAGAGCTTGAGCCATTTACTAAAAGATACGATGTGTCAAAGCTCAAGCAGGAGTTAGGAGTGGAAAATAAAATCATCGTTGGCAGTGTAGGACGACTACGCTGGGTGAAGAACTACCCCACACTTATTGAGGCAGCCGAGAAGGTAAGATATGCCGTTCCTGATGTTGTATTTATTATTGCTGGCGATGGTCCTGAGCACTATAAAAAGAAACTTTTATCGCAGATTCAGAGACTCAATCTCCAGAAGCACGTTAAGTTAATTGGATACAGAGATGATGTACCAGCTTTGTTACAGATGTTTGATATTTGTGTTCTCTCATCACGATTTGAAGGTTTTCCTGGTGTGGTGCTTGAATTTCTTGCTTCAAGGAGACCAATTGTTGCCACCAACTCAGGCGGTCACAGCGAAATCCTTAAAGATGGTAAAAACGCATTGCTGGTCTCTCCAGGGAATGTAGAGCAACTTGCACAGGCAATTGTTACATTAATCAAAAATCAAAGCCTGAGAAAACATCTCATTAGTAATGCCTGGTCTACCGCGCAAGAATTCTCTCTTGAAAAGATGACTGTTCGGTTTGATGCACTCTATAAGGGTCTCCTTTCGCGCATCAAAGCAAAATCAGCAGAAATATAAGGTATTTCAATGCTTGGAGATTTTTCAAACATAATATATTCCTTAATGTTATCAGCTAACTCAATACCAGAGACGATAGGAGTGCGACGAAGGCTCCGAGAGGACAAAATTGAGAACTCCCGGATTTTCACAAGAAGTACTATAGTTTGAAGCTTTCGGGGAATAGGTATAGTGTCTTAATACAGTCAAAAAACACAGACTCTATCC
>JAGHBZ010000277.1 GCA_021160705.1 Candidatus Sumerlaeota bacterium | reverse complement strand
TAGTGAAACAAATGAGAGCCCGGTTAATGTGAGCCATCCTGCGGATGTATAAAAATAAAAAGGTGGATGTGTCATAAATGGTGAGCAGAAAGTGATGTTCAGTGGGCCGAGAGCCGGTTTTCCTTTGGTTGCAAGTGTCTGGCACACAGTATAATAATTCCCTTCATCTCGAAACCATCCTGGTGCGGTGGATACGTCCACTATACGAATCAGGATAGCACTCAGGAGTAGTGCCGTGACACCTGCGTAAAACCAAACATTTACCTTTCGCCGGCTGTCTGTTTTTCGCAATTGGGTATTCATTATTTTGCCAGAATTATCAATAATTACTCTGAGATAAAAAAATCTATCAAGCAACACAAAAGTTATAACTATCCTGACATCAGTTGGAATAGCGTTGACTATAATCCAAGAGAATTATAAAGTAAATTTTACATATACATACATCAATAGGTGAGAGACAAAAATGCGTTGGTTATCAAGTTTAAGTGTAGTTCTGCTGGTGATAGTGATAAGCGGATATTTTAGTAATGGTATTTGTCAGCAAAATACTACTCCTACTTTAGCGATAGATAACAAAACCACAAAAACCCTGACGCCAAAAGACGACGCCGAAGCACAAAGAGAAGCCATTAAGATTTTACGACAATTAGAAGAAAAATATAAAAAAATTGAGACAATTACCGGAGAATTCAAACAATTAAAACGTTCCACGGTCTTTTTAGAAGAGATAAAATCGCAGGGCGTTTTTTACTTTAAAAAGCCCGGAAAATTCCGCTGTGATTACCTCCCTCCAAATGAAAGTATTAACTGGATTATTGATGATACTGCCTGGCTTTACGTCCCGGAGATTAAACAGGCAGAGAAATATTATTTTGGAAAAAGTGGCTCAAAAGTACAACGGCTCAACCAGATGTTATTGGGCTTCGGTATCTCAGTTAACGACTTACTGGAGGTCTACGAGGTCAAGACCGTGGAGAAAGACCCTGAAAAACACACCATCGCTATACTATTTCGTTTGCGTAAACCATCGCCAGATGTTAATTTTGAATCCATAACTATATGGTTTGACACTGAAACTCTGTTCGTCAAAAAAATTTATATTGATGAAGTAGGTGACGACGAAACTATTATTGATATTAAAGAGATAAAATTGAACAAACGAATCTCAGACACATTGTTTCGTCCATTTTTCCCGAAAGACGTGGAAATCATTGAACATTATTAATTTGTCTCTGATTATAGAAAATTGAGATTATGATTGTGAGATTATGATTGTTTGTGCATAATGAACTACAAAGGCGGAGGGCTTTATTATGAAACGATTAGGTTTGGTACTTGGTCTTATCTCCTGGATAATAATTATGAGTTGTACACGTGTCCCTTTAGTGAGAACATTGCCTGAGTATGTTAACTCAGTTTACATACCTATGGCGGTAAATAATTCCTATGAGCCAGCACTGGAAGAGAAACTTACAAATTTTACTATAGATGAATTTCTTGCTGATGGACGACTCCGGGTGGAGAAGAGAGCGGACGCGGATATTACTGTAAAGATTTCTATAGAGAAGTTCATAATAGAGACACTTGCTACTGACGCAGATGATTTCCCAATGACAAGTCAGATAAAAGTCCTTGCAGATGTTGTCGTGATTGACAATCTGGACGGGAAAACACTCGGGAGATTTCCTGATGTTGAAGCAACTTATGTATATGTCTCCGACCCACGCCGAACTGTGGAGGTCACCGACCCAGAAGCAAAAGAGAATGTATTACGTAACCTCGCAAGTTTAATTGTTCAAAACGTAATAACCGGACCCTATGCACCCCAATAAACGTTATGCATTAAGACATTATGAAAGGTGTATTGATAAAACTACGACGCAATCACCTCCTGATTCTGTTTACGCTCGGATTTTTTATCACCTTAGGTGCTCTGCTATTAGAAATAGACCGTCAATATTTCCAGACAAAAAAAAGGCTGTATATCAATGAAAATTGGAATACTATTTTCCCGTTAGACAAAGAGAAGCTCACACTCAAGTCTCGCCAGATTCTTGAGGCAAGCACCCCGGCTCAACGCGAACAATTTAAATCCGAACTCACCAAGGACATCACTGAAATATTAGAAGGTCCCCTCAGTATATATAGCATAAAACTCGTTAAGCAGGTGGATGAACATTATGTTGAAGTTGTCTCAAAAACTGCACCTCAGAAATTAAAAAAATGTAACACTTTCAAAAATTGTCTATTTGTTCGGAAGTTTCGTGGTACGGCTGACCTTATGATTAGCAGCAGCACCGGTAAAGAAACACTTGGACGGTTATTAGTATTGTATACTACACCGCCAGATGACAAATACATTGAGCAATTAACTGCTACCTACCGATACTACTCTTTGATTATATTTGTCGTAGTGGGGCTGATATATTTTTATATTTTGAGGTTTTTACTCTTACCAGTGAAAAGGGTGATTGGTTGTCTGGATAAAGCAAAGTCTCAGGCACCAGAAATTATAGCATCGCCGGGTTCTTATCTTGAGCGCGTGTATAATAACTTATCCCGCGATGCCTTATTAAGCCGAATCAACCACAAACTCAACGCAATTGCATCCACTACCCCACTTCCAGAACTCACTAAAGTCTACCAACAACTGCCTGACGTAATAATCCAGCTATTTAATTATCCTGTGGTGATGTTTCTGGAACTTAAAAAAACAAATGAAGAACCCTATACAATTGTTACCTGCTTTTCAAATACAGACCAGAAAAATGATGACCTCATTAATGCCATAAAAAGCCAGTTAATAGCGATGGTTCAGACCTCCGACATTGGTTCTCCGGAGAGAAGTCTTGCATTTGGGTCAAAACTGCACTATCTCAATCAGCAGAAATGCTGGTGGTTTGTAGATATTATTCATCACACCCCTGAGTACGATGCTATTGACTGTATGGTTATCGTCCCTGCTATTCAGTCCGAAAAGGAATTATCAGAATGGGATGTGGAGACTCTCCGATTGATTGCTCGTCAATTACGTGATGGTATTAATGCGATTGAATTGCGTCGGCAAAGTATCTTTAAAGAGAAAAGCGAAACTAATATTAACCTTGCCCGACGGCTTGGGCATGACCTGACCAATATTATTGCCACCAGTAAACTTGACCTGCTGAGTATAAAAAATTATTTAGAAGCCGATGACCAGGATACTATCCGTCATCCGCAGAAAAAGGAGCTCTTTCGCCAGGCACTAAATGGATTACTCAATAATACAAGGTTTTTACAGGAGATTGTGGACATCTATAACTCTTTTAGTTTTGTAAAACATCCGGTCTATAAGAAAGTAAATATCAATCAATTGCTTGACGAAATTGTGGATGTTTTTCAAATGGCAATGAGCCGAAATGTTAATGTCTCCAAAAATTATCAGTCAGACCTTCCAGAGTGTGTCGTTGAAGAGCGTCTGCTCAAATTGGCATTATTTAACCTGCTTAGCAACGCACTGGAGGCAGTATCCAGCCACCAGGGCTCTTTGGCGCAAAAAAATACCATTGATATTACCACACGACACAACCCCGATAACGACGAAATATATATATCTGTCCGGGATTATGGTTCCGGGATACGGAGTCCCGACGGTCGACTCCTCAGAGATAGCGAAATCAATAAAATATTCCTCCCGGGGTACACTACAAAAAGAGATGATGGTGGAGAAGGATTGGGGCTGAATTGGGTCTGGATAATTATCTCTGAGTTTCATAATGGGCGTATTACCGCAGAAAATTGCCCTGATGGTGGTGCTCAATTTACATTATGTCTGAACCGCTCAGTCCTTGCTGAAAAACTCTCACGCCAACAGAACGCAATGAAAATATCTCACTCAAGCTGATGATGTACATCCCCCTCCGCAATATCTACTCACAGGAAATCAAATCTCTCGCAGAGGTGTGCAAAGATACTGAGTTATTACAGTGAAGCAGAAACTCTCACTATTTCGGCGTTCTCCTGGTCTCCGGGCTTCCTTATTAATATTCTTTTTCTATAAGGAGACCAGGAAACAAGGAATAGGAGTTAGCCTGTGAAGCTCAGCTCTCATTTTCACATTTCAGGAATTTTGAGATTAGTGGTAGGCGATAAGGATGATGAACCTTGATAAACCGACTAACCCACCTAAACCGACCAAACGGACATAACGGACCAAACGGACAAACGGACACAACTTTTTGATTTTTAGACTCCCTTACAACCTTAAAAATGTGATATTCTTGCTGAAGAGAAAGAAGAGGTTTTAATGGTACCTGTGTTATAACCTCTGTGACCTCTGAGTCCTCAGTGGCAAGTTTTACGATTTTTCCCTTTTGTCTTAATTCGTGCCCATTCGTGGTCTCTATTCACGCTCCACTAAAGTAGAGAAAATTTAGCCACGGAAGGGCACGGAAACTCACGGAATAATCATACTGCTCATCTCAGTAAATTCTGAATCCTCTACGGTTTGTTCTTTTTCTTCTCATCCTTCTCAGCCACAGAGTTCACCGAGTACACCGAAAGGGAAAAATCTAAAATATGAAATATTCCTGCTGAAGAGAAGGAAATGGCTTTTTAGCGGTGCGAAAAGAGTTGCATTTATAACCTCTGTGACCTCTGAGTCCTCTGTGGCAAGTTTTACGATTTTTCCCTTTTGCCTTAATTCGTGCCCATTCGTGGTTTCTATTCACGCCCCACTAAAGTTGACAAAATTTAGCCACAGAAGCACACGGAAACACACAGAAAAGACTTACCGCCTTACCACTTACCGCTTACCGCCTGTCCGTTTTTTTCCGTGCCAATCCGTGTGGTTCCGTGGCTGATTTCATCTTTCTCTGTTTCGTGTCTCTTGAT
Source organism: Candidatus Sumerlaeota bacterium (assembly GCA_021160705.1). Lineage (GTDB taxonomy): Bacteria > Sumerlaeota > Sumerlaeia > MWCT01 > JAGHBZ01 > JAGHBZ01. The sequence goes on along the minus strand of JAGHBZ010000277.1, from coordinate 11,734 downwards.
GCACATTCGTGGTTTTTATTCAATCTTCACTTCTTTACGAGAGAACCGCAAACTTCAGGGAAATTGAGAGGTGACCCCTAAAGTTGACGGGTGTCAGTTGTTTATCATCTGGGTTGCTGCCTGGAGGGTATTGTTAAGTAGCATAGTAATGGTCATAGGACCGACACCGCCCGGCACAGGCGTGATGGCAGAGGCAATCTCTTTGACAGCGTCAAAGTCAACATCGCCGACCAACCTATACCCTTTAGGAGAGTAGGCATCTTCAATGCGATTAACACCCACGTCAATTACCACAGCACCAGGTCGAACCATATCACGAGTAATGAATTGTGCTCTCCCGATTGCAGCGACCAATATATCAGCCTGGCGAGTGATGTCAGCGAGGTTTTTTGTACGGGAATGACAAACAGTCACAGTGGCATTACCCTTTTCTGATTTTTGCATCAACAGGAGTGCCAGGGGTTTACCAACGATGTTACTTCTGCCGACAATAACGACATGCTGACCCTGAATAGGGATATTTTCACGGAGTAGCATTTCCCTGATACCCAGCGGGGTACAGGGTACAAACCCTGGTTCGCCCTGTGCCAGTTTACCCATATTTACGGGATGAAACCCATCCACATCTTTCTCAGGTCGGATACTCTGTAGGATACTCTGTTCGTTAATGTGTGGCGGAAGCGGGAGTTGTACCAGTATGCCGTGTATTTTGTCATCGTGGTTGAGTTCGCTGATTTTTTTCAGGAGCAAGTCCTGAGATGCATCTTCAGGGAATCTATGCAGTTCTGAGAGAAGCCCGATTTTCTCACAGGCTTTTTGTTTGTTGCGTACATAGACTTCAGAAGCGGGGTTGTTGCCCACAAGTACCACTGCGAGTCCTGGAGTGATACCCCTGGAGGTTTTGAGTTGTTCTGTCTGTTGAGCAATTTCCTGACGAATTTGCTCGGCAATTTTTTTGCCATCAATAATTTTTGCACTCATCGTTCCTTTCCTTTCTACATATTTGTATTTTCAATCCCGACAGATAAGAGAAGATTTTTGTGACTTCCCGGCACATCTACAGTTTGATACAAGAATTTAAAGAGCAAGTCCGCAGAGTTCAATGGCTTCAGCCAGGGTAGATGCTCTAAGTATACGCAACGAAGACTCAAATTCGCCAGCACCTGACTGATGACGTGCGATGACGCATTTTTTAAACCCGAGGCGTCGAGCCTCGCTTAATCGTCTATCAATATGCCGAACAGGTCGGAGTTCGCCAGCCAGCCCAACTTCACCAATGGCAATCATATCATATTCTATGGGTAAATTGCGGAAGCTGCTGACAATTGCCAGAGAAATTGGCACATCAATAGCGGGTTCATCCACCCGAATTCCCCCAGCGATATTGACAAAAATATCCTGGTCAAAAAGCCGATACCCACAACGTTTTTCAAGAACCGCAATGATTAGAGCAACACGGCGATGGTCGACCCCACTGGTTGAGCGCCGTGGAGCACCGAACCCACCATTATAGCTGGTGAGTGCCTGAATCTCCACAAGCATAGTACGTGAGCCTTCCATCGCAGGAGCAATGATTGAGCCAGCGGTTCCCTGGGCACGTTGTTCAATGAAAATCCCGGTTGGATGCTCCACAGGGATTAGTCCTTCAGGTTTCATTTCAAAGACACCGACCTCATCAGCGGGACCGAACCGATTTTTAATGACCCTTAAGATACGATACGCAAGCTGGGAGTCACCTTCAAAGTAAATAACCGCATCTACCAGATGTTCAAGTAAGCGTGGTCCAGCCACCACCCCTGCTTTAGTCACGTGTCCAATAAGAAAGAGGGGGATAGAGTATTCCTTAGCCATTCTGAGCAGACGCGAGCCACATTCTTTGAGTTGAATAATACTGCCGGGAATAGCGTCCAGCTCAGTGGTGTAGACCGTCTGAATAGAATCAACAATAAGTACCAGGGGTTGGAGTTTGGTGCAGTGAGCAATGATGTCGTCCACGTCTGTTTCGGCAAGCAGGTATAAGTTATCGGCGTCAATGTTCAGGCGTTGAGCACGGAGTCGGAGTTGTCCGAGCGATTCTTCACCGCTTACATAAAGGACAGGTTTATCTTTAACTCGCTGGCAGTACTGGCAGGCAGTTTGAAGCATAAGGGTAGATTTCCCTATGCCCGGCTCGCCGGCAATGAGCACCACTGCAGAGGGTAAGATGCCTCCGCCGACCACACGGTCGAATTCATCAATACCACTGGGTATTCGTTGTGTATCGCGGGAGCTGATTTCTTGGAGACGCACTGGCAGGCTTTTTGGGCTCAAAGGAGAACGTGCAAGCGATTTTCTGCCTTTGCCAGTTCGTTCAACCCGAACTTCTTCAACAAGCGAATTCCATTCATTACACTGAGGGCATTTCCCCTGCCATTTGCTATACTCCGCGCCGCAATTCTGACATACATAGACTATTTTGCCTTTTCGTGCCATCAGCTATCGTGAATGTGGAAATTGAATATATCCTTAATGAAGTAGTAAATGATGTCAAGCCCACTGATTTCCAAATGAGGTTCTTGAATTCGGGGTAAGAATTATGAGAGGATTCACTGGTATTTTAACCAGGGGTAGAGTCAGGAATGGACGACATATTCAGGCAGGGTAAGGAATTCATTGAAGGTATTAAGCCGGGCTCACGAGTAGTCGTGATAATGGATACAGATGCAGATGGGCTTGCTGGCGCAAGAATAGTGGAATACGTACTGGAGCGACGTGGAATACAGCCTGTTCTTATATTTCCGGGCAAAGGGGAATGGGCGTATTCAGAGCAAACCATTAAGAGTGTTCGTTCAGTCGAGCCTGAGTATATCATAGCAGTGGACACAGGTAGTAGTGTGCAGAACCCGTATGCTCCTATACCCACTCTGGTCATAGACCATCATTACCCCCTGGGTGGCAAACCCAGAGATATCGTGTTCTGCTCCTCATACGGCAGAAAACCTGTGGAGACAGCCTCGTTAATCTCATATTTAATTGGCAAAGAGATTACTGACCTCACACCAATAGAGTGGGTTGTACTGTTAGGGGTTATTGGCGACCTCGGCGATACAAAAGAATTCCCATTTTTAGAGCCATTGGTGAAAAAATATACCAAGACCCAGGTTCGTAAAGCAGTAGGATTACTCAATTCAGCGCGCCGGGCATCGTCCTGTGATGTCAGCACAGCATACCAGGCACTCAGAGAGGCATCTTCGCCCAGAGATATTGTAGAAGGACGCTCGCCACTTATTGAGAAACTCCGCCAATACAAAGATGAACTTCAGTCAGAATTAGAGAAAGCCAGACGTAGTCGTCCTTTTTTTGCTGGGGAGAATGTAGCGGTTTGTCTGGACTCAGGGTGTCTGGTTCAGGGAATCATTGCAAGCATCTGGGCAAATAAATTCCCGAAGTATAGATGCCTCGCCGCCAATAAGGGGTATCTACCCGGGGAAATAGTCTTTAATCTTCGCACTCGCAGACAGGACAATCTGATAGACTATCTCCATAACTTATTGAAAGACTGCAAGATAGAAGGCTCTTATGGGTATGGTCATAATAAAGCCACAGGTGGTAGAATGAGTCCAGAGAGTTTTATTCTTCTGTTAAAAAAGATGGGGTTCTCGGAAGAGGTCGTTAAAAAATTTGAATAACCAGAAAAAATTGCTTGACTAAATATAGTAGCGAAGAATACGCATTAGTTTTTGTTTTTTGCTCGTGAGAAAAATTTTTAAGAGAGGTAAAGATAAATGAAAGTATCTAAACGTGTCCAGCAAATCTCGGAGTCGTTGACGTTGGCGTTAACTGCCAAGGCAAAACAATTACGTCAAGAAGGAGTAGACGTGATAGGGTTTGGAGCAGGAGAGCCGGACTTTGATACCCCGGAGCACATAAAAGAGGTGGCAATTGCTGACCTGAAAAATGGGTTCACAAAATATACACCCGCAAGTGGCATCCCGGAGTTAAAGCAGGCAGTGTGTGATAAACTGCGTACTGAAAATGGACTTGAGTATACCCCGAAGCAGATTCTCATATCCTGTGGTGCAAAACATTCAATATATAATGCCATAATGGCACTGGTGGATGAGGGAGATGAGGTCATTATACCTTCTCCATACTGGCTGACGTATCCAGAACAGGTAAAAGCCGCTGGTGGTGTGCCTGTGGTGGTGGAGACTTCAATTGACAATGGATTTATTATGACACCTGAACAGCTGAAATCAGCTATTACTGATAAGACCGTGGCTTTGGTGTTGAATAGCCCGTCTAATCCAACCGGCGCAGTATACTCAGAAGAACAGCTCCGCGCATTGGCTGAGGTAATTGTGGACGCTAACATTATGGTCATCTCTGATGAAATCTATGAACACCTGCTTTATGATGGAGTGAAACACTATAGCATCGCATCATTCGGAGACGAGATAAAGGCGTTGACGATTGTGGTAAATGGCGTATCCAAGACATATTCAATGACAGGATGGCGTATTGGCTATGCTGCGGGTCCGGAGGAGATAATTGGTGCTATGTCGCGACTGCAGAGCCACAGCACTTCAAACCCTACAAGTTTCTGTCAGCACGCTGTAATTACAGCCCTGAAAGGTGACCAGTCCTGTGTGCAAAGAATGCTTAAAGCCTTTGATGAACGTCGTCGGTTTATGATAGATACCCTGAACTCAATTGATGGAATAAAGTGTGCTGAACCTAAAGGTGCTTTTTATGTATTTCCAGATGTTAGCTCTCACTATGGAAGGTCATTTGACGGCAAGAAGATAACCAACTCTATGGAGTTTGCAGAATATTTGCTGGAGAAAGCCAGGGTAGCAGTAGTGCCCGGTGTGGCGTTTGGCGATGACCGATGTGTGCGATTATCGTATGCGACCTCTTTAGATAATATCAAAGAAGGACTTGAGCGCATTAAAAAGGCTCTTGGTTAAGCAACGGGATATTGCCACACATTCCTTTCTTCAACGCTGGAGTAAATCTATCTTCTGGAAATAACATTGACAAATAGCCTTTGAGGATAGATACTCTCTATATAATATGTTTTTTTGATTAAGGTAGAAAATGTAAAATTTTAGTGGGTGTGAATAGATTTGAAAAAGAAAAAGCATATACACGAATTGGATAAAAGAAAAGCTGAGTTGCTTAATAAAATTGAGGAGAATTATATCAATTATCTCCGCTCACAGGTGAAGAGAGCTAAATGGCAAGATGAATTGCTTCAACGTAGTGGGCAGGGCGAAACGCCAGTATATCATATTGATGACGTCCCACCATCGAAAAAGACAAGAGATGAATTGATAAAGACAATATTAAATCTCCGGGAAACTCCGCTAATTCAAAAAAATATCCAGGAGGAGCCCGAACCCCCTGAAGTATTTGATAGGGTCTCAAAGCCATCGGTCTCTCCGCACCAGCAAGATATAATTAAACACCCTAACAATAGCCACAATAAACTTGCTCTTGAAAATGTTGAACTTGGGGAAGAGGAGATAATACATCAGATAGATGAAGAAGTTGCTCTCCAGAAGGGCGACGAAATAACTGAAACTGATAAAGTTGCACCATCAGGAGTCAGGAGCGAAGCAGAAGAATCGCTCAGTCCTCCTGAGTCTGCTTCAGTAGAGGAAGAAGAACAATTATATCAAGAGGGGGATATTATTGCTTTTGATGATGGTCTCATAGGCATATATATTTCACCAGTGGCGGGTAAAGATTATGATGTGGTATATTGCCTTAGAGACGACGGAAGTGTTGAACCCCGAGGTATTCCTTTTTACTCTTATAAACATAGAAAAATCGGAAGACTCCCGGAGGAAAGAGTTAAAATACTCAAGACTCGTATGCGCTGGATGAGGGAAGAAATTGTTTATTATCTGGATAGATTTGAGGATATTAATCTCATCCCACCACTTAATCATCGTCAAAAACAGACACCATTACCAGTGGAGAATACAAACTCAGTAAAGATAGAACAGTCTGAGGATGTCAATAAAGTTGGACTGGAAAAAACGAGAGAAAAAGAGAGAGCCAGACAAGAAGAACCTCATTCACTTGTTCGCGGTAGAAAGATTATCATTAAGTACGGCGATAAAAAATGGGAATCAATCTACTGGGGTGCTGACGATAAAGGGATAATCGTTGCTCATAAGACCTCAGGGAACTGGGAATTTATGCACCTGGACCTTACCCGGTTCGGGGATAATGTGGAGTACGGCGAGATTCTTAGCGACCTGGAACTCCTCGAAATCCAGCGCCAGCTTGAAGCCCAACTTCCCTGAACCACCGAGTTTCTCCTGGGTTCTACTCTCCCTCTTACAGCCACCTCCGCAAATGAGCAAAATCTTAAAATTGCTGGCACAGGGAAACTTCGCATTCATTTGATTTACGAGAAAACAGTCTATTTTCTAACCACGCGCTTAGCTTTAATCCTTCATATTTTCCCGATGTTTGCTCTCCCATACGTTAATTATGCAGAGGGATTAGATGAGAAAAAGTGGATAATGTGATTTTGTTTTTGACTCTGGCTGGAGATGTAAAGAAAAATCATTATAGAAAATGAGACGGAACCTGATAATGAGAATACCACGACATTTCTATTTTGTGTTTTTTACTCTCATTATTATCTACATATTCGGGTGCTCGGTGGTATTCCGAGAAAGACCCCGGATGTATTTTTCAGTCTGGCAGGAGGGAAAGATGAAGGAGTTTGAACTGGATAACGGGATGAAAGTCTTTATTCGTGAGAATCCGGGAACAAAGACCGTGGCAATAGACGCCTGGGTCAGGACAGGTTCTATAAACGAACCTCCTTCATTGAACGGAATCTCACATTTTCTTGAGCATATGCTGTTTAAAGGCACGAAGAAATACAAGCCCGGAGAAATTGACAGAATCGTTGAAGGGCTTGGTGCAGTGTGGAACGCAGCAACCAGCGAAGATTATACTCATTTCTATCTCTCAGTTGCCTCACCGTATTTTACACCCTGTCTGGATGTGATGGCAGAGGTGCTCAAGAATTCTGTCATTGACCCGAACGAAGTGGAAAGAGAACGTCTGGTCATCCTGGAGGAGTATCGCCGTAAACAGGATAACCCGGCGGGTTTCCTTTTTGAGAAGGTGTATATGAAAAGCTACACCCGGGGTCCGTATAAATATCCGGTGCTCGGCACACCAGAGACCATACAGGCTATCACCGCAGAAGATATACGCCAATATTATCTGCAGTATTATACCCCGGAGACCGTGACACTGGTGATTGTCGGCGATGTGAAAGCAGAGGAAATATTGCCAGAGATAAAAAAACGATTTGCTGATTTTACGCGCAAACACAAACCCACCAGCACAGACTACACCACTGAGTACGCCTTCAATCTTCGTGAACGCTATGAACGTCCAGCCGGAGATGTATATATGGCGATGTCGTTCCCTGCGCCGGGAATTGACAGGGTGGATGATGTTTGTGCAATGGACGTGCTCAGTGTTATACTTGGCGAGGGACGCTCATCAAGGCTTTATCGCATCGTTAAAGAACAAAAACAATTGGTCTCCTCAATTGACGTCTCCTACGCCACTCAACGACTGGATAGTCTGTTCGTAATCAGTGCGACACTTAACCCGGATAAACTGCAGAAGGCAGAGAAGGCTATAATTACGGAAATCAAACGTATCAGAAGACAGAAACCCTCACGACGTGAACTGAAAAAAGCAAAACGGATGATTACCAATAGCTATTATTTTGCCACTGAGACCAACGCGGGTCAGGCGGGTATCTTTGGGTATTATTACAACCTTACAGGCTCGGTGGAGTTTGAGAAGAAATACCTTGAACGAATTAATGCGGTGAGTGCTGAGGCAGTGCAGGAAGTTGCCCGTAAATACTTATCTCCGGATTCCTACAACCTCTTTTATGTCCAGCCCCGCCCATAGTCTTTTGAGTCCGATTTTTTTCGCCCGGATTCATATATGCTCAATGCTTATTCAGGATTTAGTGCTATCCGCCCGCCTTTCTTTTTCAGGATAGTTTCAGTGAATAAGACCACCTGTAGAGAGCATAATGTCTAAAGCAAAAAAATGCCTGAGTACAGGAAGGAAGAGAAGGTGCTCTGGGGGTGATGGTATGCGGAGGGGCAATTGCGGGAGTGGCGGTATGCGGAGTGGCGAAATGCTCATCAATTCCCCAGGAGAACTTTGGAGAGCCTTTACAAGTAAAGCATATCCCGGACGTTCGGATGGGATAGATGTTGACATCTACATCTGGTGAATTGAAAATGAAATTGGGCTTTGTGATTAATCATAATGCTGGAGCAGGATAAATGAAGATAATGAGAAAACTATCTTTTTTCATTGCGTTGATGGCGATGGTGGTGATTTTGGGTGGTTGTCGGCAACCACGGGTCCAGCCACCGAGGTTTAAGCTTGCGGTGCTTAATTTTGCGCTTGCCCGAGAGGTAAAAACACCTAAAGAAATTAAGGGATGGTGGTTTGGCGCCAGGGATATTTATTATAATCCGTATGTTGGTGAGACGTTTGCCGACGTCTTAGCCGATGAAATTAGTAAACGGTGTCCATTTATTGATGTCTATTCACGAATGGACATAAAATATTATCTGCTGAGCAAACGCGAGATACTCAAGCGCCACTTTCCAGAGCTCAAAGAGGCTGAACTGACAAAGACCATTAACGAGCTTGACCCCGTGGACATTGGGCGCGAGCTTGGAGTGGATAAAGTCATCAGTGGTGTCATTTACGACTGCCATACCTCGCATCATCGTACGTTTCACTGGTGGTCAAGCGTGGTGGAGGCTGAGGTAAAACTAATAGATGTTGACTCCGGAAAGGTAGAGTGGCAGAATAGAATGAGATTGAGGAAAAAATTTCTATCGTGGCTCGGAACAGCAGAGGTGCTCGCTTCAAAAATGGTTAAGGCAATGGAGAAAGAGTTATTTTATCGGTAGTCTGAAGTAGTAAAACTCGCGCTTATCAGAAGAGGTGATGTATTATGTCAGATGATAAGGGTTTGACCCCTAAAGAAATAGTTACAGAACTGGATAAATACATAATCGGGCAAAATGAAGCCAAGAAAATGGTCGCTATTGCTTTGCGAAACCGCGCAAGACGCAAAGAGCTACCTCCTGAGTTGCGCGATGAAGTAAGCCCGAAGAACATCATTATGATTGGTCCCACGGGTGTAGGAAAGACAGAGATTGCACGCCGACTTGCACGGCTCGCTAATGCACCGTTTGTCAAAGTGGAAGCAACCAAATATACAGAGGTCGGCTATGTTGGGCGCGATGTGGAGAGTATGGTCAGGGAGCTTTGTGATGTAGCGGTGAATATGGTTCGTGAAGAAAAAACAAAAGAGATTATGCCAAAAGCTCAACAACGCGCAAAAGAACGCATACTGGATTTGCTACTCCCTGCACCGCCATCTGTCAAACACAAACAGAGAACCACTCACGCTACTGCAGTGGCGGAGAGAAAAGGAGAGGTCATTGATGTCTACGCCCCTCCGGAGGATGATGAGGCTCGTAATGCAGTGGAACGATGGCAACGTAACCGCAAACGCCTTGAAGATATGCTGGATAAAGGTCTGCTTGATGACCGGGAAATTGAAATTGAAGTTACCTCGCCCGGGGGGCATATGATTGCGGGGTTCAGTATTGGTTCCGGGATTGAGGAGATGGGTATTGATATGAAAAGTTTTCTTGACCGTATCATACCTCCTCAGAAAACAAGAAAAAAAATTACTGTCAAAGAGGCAAAACGGATTCTCGTTGATGAAGAGGTGGAAAAACTCATTGATATGGATAAGATTGTAAAAGAAGCACTCCAGCGAGTACAGGAGACAGGTATCATCTTTATTGATGAAATAGATAAAATCGCTGGTAGAGGTAGAACCGGCTACGGTCCCGACGTCAGCCGTGAAGGGGTTCAGCGTGATATTCTACCCATCGTTGAAGGCTCAACGGTCTTCACCAAATACGGTATGGTGAGAACTGACCATATCTTGTTTATTGCCGCCGGGGCGTTTCATCAGACCAAACCTTCTGACCTGATTCCAGAACTCCAGGGACGATTCCCCTTAAGAGTGGAACTCCATTCACTGGACACGGAAGATTTTAAACGTATATTGACCGAACCGCAAAATGCACTTACCAAACAATATCAAGCCCTACTCGCCACCGAAGGCGTGACTATTGAGTTCACTGAAGACGGGATAGAGGAGATTGCTGTCTCTGCAAAGAAAGTGAACGAACAGAGCGAAAATATAGGCGCACGACGTCTCTATACCATAATGGAAAAGGTGTTTGAAGAGGTTTCTTTTGAAGCGCCGACCCTCAAAAAGAAAAAGATTGTTGTAGATGCAAAGTTTGTTCGCGACCGCCTGAAAGACATCCTCAAAAGCGAAGACCTCAGCAAATTCATCCTGTAAGCCAGGAATTGTTTATTCCACTTGCGTAACATTGACATTACCGCAATGTATCGCAGATGACGAACCCAGATATTTTGTCTCCCGAAGTTCCTCTATACCCTTATTACTGCTTTTTGTTTCTTATTTATAAAAGGAAAAACTAAAAACCCTCTGCAAAAAAACTTGACTGTTTACTTCTTTTTATCATACATTGCCTCTTGTATATAGAGGTGAAATTACACATTCACAAATTTTCCTTAGGCAAAAAAGCATAACCCTGAGTGACAGCACCCGGACAGATAACTCCTTCTGAAGCAACCGCCGAATATCTAAAAGAAAAATCTACTCATTATAAAATGCCAGGCAAACACAAAATCCCAGCCGTGAAATTGAGTTTGTAGAAAATAACAAAATTATAATTGCCACTTATCTTTTAGAAAGCAGGGTTGCTTTGAGGTACATTCAGGAAATCCCTGGGCATAAGAGTAGCAAGACAGCGGAATTTACACTCAAGTAGGCAAGACTGGTATAGCAAGTATAAAGAGCCCACTTGATACAATTTTAAAGGAGGAAGAAATATGAGTTCATCCAGAGTTATGCATATCTGCAATAATACGCATCTCATACCAAATCTGGAGGATGTACGCAATGCGTGTTTGAACGAGTTAGGCGACATTGCCATTACAAAAAAGGAGGATTAGAACAATGAAAACATTGAGAAAAATCGTTTTGATGACGACGGTGGTTGTATCGTTTACTGTGCTCACCTACGCCCAGGAAATCTTGTGGGACGTTCTAAATGATAGGGTTGGTACGCTTTATCAGCAAGGACAGTATTCAGAGGCAGTCAAGGTAGCTAAAGAATCATTGAAAGTCGCAGAAAAAACATTTGGCTCTAACCATCCCAATGTGGCGACATCCCTGAACAATCTGGCATTTCTTTATGATTCCCAGGGCAAATATGCCGAAGCCAAGCCCCTTTACAGGCGGGCACTGGCAATATGGGAAAAAGCCCTTGGTAAAGACCATCCCAATGTGGCGACATCCCTGAACAATCTGGCGTTACTTTATTATTCCCAGGGCAAATATACCGAAGCCGAGCCACTTTACAGGCGGGCACTGGCAATAGATGAGAAGGCAGTTGGCAAAGACCATCCGGATGTTGCAAGAGACCTGAACAATCTGGCGGGACTTTATAGAGCCCAGGGCAAATATACCGAAGCCGAGCCACTTTACAGGCAGGCACTGGCAATATATGAAAAAGCCCTTGGTAATGACCATCCCAATGTGGCGACATCCCTGAAC
>JAGHBZ010000396.1 GCA_021160705.1 Candidatus Sumerlaeota bacterium | reverse complement strand
TTTTTGTTTCAGAGCGGTATGCGTTTTTATATAATCTTTTATTTGACGAAATGGGGAGATAACTAATATTATATTTTCATAAAATAATGTGTGAAAATGGTCTGGTTTCGCAAAAAGAAATATACAGTGCTTGAAGCCCCACAGAAGAAGGACAGGATTCCTGATGGGCTGTGGCATAAGTGCGAGAACTGTCTGAATATCCTCTACAAGAAGGATTTTGAAGCAAACTTCAAAGTATGTCCAAAGTGCAATTATCATCAGCGTCTGACCTGCTGGGAACGCATCGACCTGCTGATTGACAAAGGGACGTTTGTGGAGGATAATGTTGATATTTATCCTGCTGACCCATTAGGATTTGTTGACTCCAAACCGTATTCACAGCGCCTGGAAGAAGCTCAGAAAAAGACCGAACTCGCTGATGCAGTGGTCACAGGAAGCGGGACAATCAATGGTTACCGGGTGGAGATTGCGGTAATGGACTTCAGATTTATTGGCGGCAGTATGGGTTCAGTGGTCGGCGAAAAAGTTACTCGTTCCTTTGAACACGCACTTGAGCACAATCTCCCGGTCATTGCAGTCTGTACATCCGGGGGCGCAAGAATGCAGGAGGGGATACTATCGTTGATGCAGATGGCAAAGACCAGCATTGCAGTCGCACGCTTGAATGAAGCAAGGATTCCGTATATAACCGTGCTCACTCACCCGACCACTGCAGGCGTGATGGCGAGTTTCGCCTCCCTCGGCGACGTGGTAATTGCAGAACCCAACGCACTGATTGGGTTCGCCGGACCGCGGGTCATTCAGCAGACAATTAACCAGATTCTTCCAAAAGGGTTTCAGCTCTCGGAATTTGTCTGTGAACACGGCTTCATCGACATCGTGGTGCATCGTAAGGAACTTAAGAAGACCTTATCTACTTTATTGTCTTTTTTTACAAAAACGTCACCAGTCTAAATAATTCAGGGAGGTAAGATTATGGCAGAGGTAAGAATGGCAAATGTGACCAAAATCTTTCCGGGAGACGTAGTTGCAGTAAAAGACATAAATATTGATGTTAAAGACAAGGAATTCCTTGTGCTGGTGGGTCCATCTGGATGTGGGAAATCAACCACACTCCGGATGGTCGCCGGACTTGAAGAAGTCACTGAAGGCGAGATTTATATCGGTGACCGCCTGGTCAATGACGTCCCACCCAAAGACCGCGATATCGCTATGGTGTTTCAGAACTATGCGCTTTATCCTCATATGACCGTATATAAAAATATGGCGTTCGGACTTAAACTCCGAAAATTTCGCAAAGACGAAATTGACCGCCGGGTTCGTGAAGCCGCTGAGATTCTCGGCATCACTGACCTGCTTGACCGCCGACCCAAAGCACTCTCCGGTGGTCAACGCCAACGTGTGGCTGTGGGCAGGGCAATCGTCCGCAAACCCAAAGTCTTCCTGTTTGACGAACCGCTAAGCAACCTTGACGCAAAACTACGTGTCCAGATGCGTGCCGAATTGATTAAACTCCACAGTAAACTCCAGACCACTGTCATTTACGTCACACACGACCAGGTGGAGGCAATGACTATGGGTAGCAGAATCGCTGTGATGAAAGATGGTATCATCCAACAGATTGACTCCCCCCTGAGCCTTTATAATAAGCCAGTCAACAAATTTGTCGCTGGATTTATCGGTAGCCCACCTATGAATTTTATGGAAGGCATCATTGAGGTCAAGGACGAAGACGTCTTCTTCAATGAAGGCAATATTAAAGTAAAGGTACCTCAGGAATTTGCCGCCGCACTCCGCCCATACAATAATCAGACCGTTACCTTTGGCATACGACCTGAAGATATTTATATTGCTGGCTACGGTGAACCAGAAACCGGCACCGCTAAGGTAAAATCAAAGGTCGAAATAATTGAGCCTATGGGTGCGGAAATCTACGTTTATCTCACCACTGGCAAGACCCCTTTTGTCGCACGAATAGACGCCCACGTACCCGTTGCTCTGGATGAGATGAAAACTCTGGCATTTGATATGAAAAAGACCCACTTCTTCGACAACACCACAGAGAAAACTATCGTCTGAGTCCAGAACCCGCTTTGCCGAACAGAGCAACCTGGAAATGTCATAGGACACCTCATTAGCCGATTTAAGACATATCCAAGAAACTTTGGGGCATCAGAGCAGAAAGACCACAAAGATTTAACCTTCTATGTGCAAGATAAACATTGCTTCTATAAAAAGCACATTGGATAATATTTTAAGGAAGATAAACTATGAAAACATTTATTGGGACATATATGCGCAATATTGCGGATATGAACGAGTTAGCAGAAATTCCGCACGCCGCCTTGAGATGCAAAAAAGGAGGTTAAACAATGAGGTTTGAAGAAAAAAGATTAAAAAACTATTCGAGGACAGTTCTTCTTATTACAAGGTGCCAGAATATCAAAGAGCTTATGAGTGGGATACCAATGAAAAAAGAAAAAGAAATCAAGTAAAGGAGTTTTGGGAAGACTTAAACGAATTCATAGATGGTAGATCCGATTTCCCTATGGGAAATATAATTATTTTGAAAAAGGGTGATGAGCATGAAGTGGTTGACGGACAACAAAGAGTTACCACTTCTCTAATACTTATCAAATCCATTATTGATAGGCTCAAAAAACTCGGATACGAAAGAAAAGCAAATGAGTTAAAGGATAAGTATATAGTTTTTCAAGAAAAAGATTTCACCAAGATTAAATTTAGACCACAGGAATATGAT
>JAGHBZ010000164.1 GCA_021160705.1 Candidatus Sumerlaeota bacterium | reverse complement strand
TGGTCAAAAAACTTTTTTCTATGAAACCACGAATTGACACGGACTCACACGAGTATGGATAAAAAATTCTTTAGCCACAAAGTTATGCAAACACATAGAATAATCGTATTGCTAAATCTCTGTGACCTCTGAGTCCTCAGTGGCAAGTTATATGATTTTCCCCCTTTGCGTTAATTCGTGCCCATTCGTGGTTTCTATTTAATCTTCACCCCCACCTCGTTAAAAAGTGAAAACAGACCCGAGCCTCAGAGTTTATACTGCTCTCTCCTGTATTCCTGGTTTCCTTATAAAGAGAAAAATAAATTTTACCAAACTTTTTAAAAGGTCTCCCACAAATTAAAAATTCCCTTGGTTTGTCTGTCTCACTTTCTCTGAAACATTTCGCTTGAACTTTTATATGACCTGTCTTTAAGGATTACATATTGTTTACCTTAGATTCCGGGTTATGCAAAATAGAAATTTTTTATTCTCAAAGATATACGTGTTAAAAAGAATATCCAGAACGTTTCTGTGCTATATCCATCGTGATATAAAGCCTCTTTCAGGTGGGATATGAACATAAAGAAAATACTGCGAGATTCAAAGACCGCATCAGTTTTTGTCTGGTTGTCTTTGCAGGTAAGTAACTCCACGTTCAATCATTTATCCCGGTGTTTGAGAACAGATGGTCTTGGCTGGGCAGATTTTCTTGGACTTTCCTCAAAGCAACGTCTGGTGAGGTATCCTTTTCTATCACCTGAGTCATTGCGTTCTCTAACAGAATCTTTAAAGCATCCAGAGGCAATTATTGAGACAATCAGGGAAGTTAGAAAACGCAATGTGCATATCATAGGAATGGACGAGTCTGCGTATCCTGAGCGAGTGAAAGAAGAATTAGGTGCTAATGCACCACCATTTCTTTTCTTTAAGGGTAATGTTGCCTGCATAAATGCGCTCACTGTTGCCATTGTGGGTACACGACGTCCATCTCCCGCAGGTAGAATTACAGCACGAGGGTATTCAAAGATTCTCGCAGAAAAAGGGGTGACGGTCATTTCTGGTGGGGCGCGTGGAATAGATACTGAGGCACATTGCGCCGCAATAGAATCAGGTGGCAATACCGCAATAGTCATTCCCTCTGGTATTCTTGCTTACAGGCTCTCGTCTCAGTTAGACGCTTTGATTAACTGGCGTCAGGTATTGCTAATTTCTCCTTTCCCACCAGCTGATGCCTTTAAGAAACGATATGCTGTTTTTCGGAATAGCATAGTAGGAGCACTGGCAGATGCAGTGATAGTCCCTGAGACACCTCTGCGTGGTGGAACATCCTATGTTATACGCCACATCCTCCGACAGCGCCGTCCGTTATTTACGGTTCTCTATGAGGAGCCGATTCCTGACTCAGCGGTGGGTAATCGTTCGCTTGTCTCAGCAGGTGCTGTTCCATTGCCCCCTACATTTCAGAACAGAAAAAAAATTTTGGACTTGCTTATGAAGAATATTAGAAAATGATTATGTTATGCAGGTAAGAGTAAGATATACGAAGGAGCTCAAAGGTACACTGAGCGCGCCACCTTCAAAGAACTATACCACGCGCTATATTCTTGTTGCCTGTCTGGCAGAAGGCGAGAGTGTGGTACATAATCCATCACGAAATGATGACGCACTGGCACTCATTGAGTGCTGTAAGGAATTAGGCGCTCAGATTACTGACGAAGGCAATAGAATTCGCATCAGGGGTTTTGGCAATGCACCCAGAATGCCACGTAAACCGCTTAATCCTCATAATGCAGGTGCGGTGTTGCGATTCTTATTGGGTATTGGAGCGCTTCTGCCAGTAGTAACGTTTGTTACAGATTATCCTGATTCCCTGGGTAAACGTCCGAATCAGCCATTGCTTGATGCTCTGGCTCAGCTGGGTGTGCGTGCTGAATCGGACAATGGACGTTTGCCTATTACGCTTTATGGTGGCAATCTCCCCGGTGGGCTGGTCAGGGTCTCTGGCTCAATTAGCTCCCAGTTTGTAAGTTCTCTATTGTTTCTCGCACCATTAATCGGAGAAGATATTCTCATAGAAGTGACAGATGGTCTAAAGTCTAAACCAGCAGTACGGCAGACCATTGAGGTTATGAGAAAAGCCGGGATTGATGTTACGGCTCGCTCTGATTTGCTGCATTTTTTTATACCGGGTGGACAGAGCTACAAACCGGGTGAATTCTTTGTAAATGGCGACTATCCAGGTGCTGCAGCGGTTCTGAGTGCAGCCGCTGTGTGTCCCGGTTCAGAGGTGACCATCAAAGGTCTATATCAGGATGAACAGGGTGAGCGAGCCATTGTAGAGGTGCTGAAACAGATGGGTGCTGAAGTAGAGCAGGGTAATGACTACGTGAGATTAACCAGTCCAGCGCAGCTCAACTCAGTTGAGTTTGATGGCGATAAGGCGACCGATGCAGTACTGGCAATGCTCGGCGCCGCCTCTTTTGCCCGGGGAAGGTCACGGTTCTATAATGTAGAGAACCTTCGCTACAAGGAATGTAATCGGATTGATGACCCTGTGAGTGAACTTAAAAAAATCGGTGTCAATGTGGAAGGGCTTAAAAATGAAATTATTGTACAGGGCAATCCAGACGGGTACACTGGTGGTATCACGGTTCACTCATATAACGACCATCGGGTAATAATGCTTCTCACTATTCTTGGGCTACGTTGCAGGGATGGGCTCACCATTGATAATGCTGAACACATCAGCAAATCATACCCAAACTTTTTCAGCGATATTCAACGCTTAGGGGCAAAGATAGAGATTATCTGATTCTCTAATTATCCACTTCTCTCACTAAAGATAGAACGTGCAACGCAGTACTATCTCACTTTGCAGGACGTACTCCGAGAGTCCAATGTCCAGAAATGATATCCAGAAAAGCGATCAAATCCGATGCGGTTTTCTCTCAGGGCGTATTATACGACGCAACCCTTTTAAAGGCATTTCTACATCCACTTCAACGGTACCGTCAGGGAGTTCTCTGACCATTGTTTTTTTCGCTCCTTTTATCCACGTTTCAAATTGAGATTGAATCACGTCCTTCTGGGTTATGAAATCTCTCACCGTGGTTCTGGAATCAATATGAACACCTTTGATATTCTCTGCGAGGTTTCGCAATGCATCAAGATAAGCAGCCCGTTCTGCTAATAATCTCCCTTGAGGCGTGCCTTTTTTATCCTCTGGTGGTACGCCACTTCCTGTGGCTGAAATAATCAGCTCTTCCCATTCTTCCTCTTCCTCAGGAGGTGGTGGAACGGGGGTCGGTTCTTCTACTGGATTAGGTGCACCAAAACCTATTACACGAATCCTGTCTGAGCAATACGCAAATTTCCGTCTCAATGCTCTATGAAGGTCTCTAATGCGGAGTTCCATTTTCACTTTGCACACACCATCAGGGAGGTATTCAGTATCAACGATTCGAGCATGCCGAATGATTCCTCGTACTCTGGAACGAATCTGGTCATTCTGAGTAATAAAATCTCTGACTGTTGTGTGAGAGTCCAGTCGTATGCCGTAGACTATCTCCGCAATCTGGCGATACCCATCTTCAATGGCAGCACGGCGCGCCATCAGTCTTGCCTGAGCTTTAGTCTTGACGGTCTTTGTCTTAGCAGGCGGTTGCGCAAAGCACAATCCAGCACTTACTAATAAGAAGATGCCCGCTATTATCCACACTCTGAATGCACTAACGTTCCGTGTCTTCATTTATCTCATCCTCCTTTAAAAAGTTATTTAATCAAGTGCCTGATTTTATTCATATCAAGACGCATCTCGACCTCCACAGTACCATCCTCCAGGTATCGTGGCTCGCCGACTATCTGCGCACCACGAATCACTCCCATAACTCTTGAACGAATAGCGTCGTCCTGGGTGATAAAATCACGCACCGAGGTTCTGGCATCAATTTGCAGACCTTTGGCAGCCTCAAGTAATTGGCGCCATGCATCCTCCTTAGCTGCCCTAAGTGCCATAAGCCGCCGCTGTCCAGGTGGCAGGCTCTCATCCGCCACTCCACTGCCCACTACCACATACCAGTCTGGCGGCGTTGCTCTGGCACAACTGAGTGAACTCACTATCCCCCCGAAGAGTATACTCACGGTTATACTCACCAAAAGATATGAGAACACTTTCTGTCGAGTAGACATTTTTGATAACCTCCTTTTGGTTGTTTAATAATGCCCTCACAGATTCATATATAATACGGTCCTCATATAGATGTCTCTCCCAAAATGTATCAATGCCCTATGCTGTGATAAGAGAACCCACAAACTTCTCAACAATTCCTTCAATGACCGCAAAATAAGTATCCAATCAGGCTAAGTGATAATTGAAGAGAAGAGATAGCGAGCATTCGGTATAAGAATATTCCAACCTCGCTTAGTATTTTTTACTGGCTTCAGTCCTGCATAAAATACTGGTCCCCAAAGTTTGGTAGAGAAATCATTAGATTGAGTACAGGGAATCCCGGGAGCAGTAAGGCAGTTTACCTCTCTTGCTTGATGATACTGAATGTTCAAGAAAGCA
>JAGHBZ010000021.1 GCA_021160705.1 Candidatus Sumerlaeota bacterium | reverse complement strand
TTATGGGACTGGTCGTTCTGGCAGTTGTGGTAGGTATCATCCGTGCAGCTAATGTTGGAGGAAGCCTTAATCCATTTGGCGTACTTTTTATTATACTTAAAGCGCTCCTTTTCTTTGTTGGTGCGCTGGTAATCGGTGTAAAGTTTTCACCCAAACTATTTCATATTGCCTCTTTTTTACGGGTCAAGGGAATGTTATTGACCACTGCTCTGGCAGTTTGTTTCCTGCTTGCCTATATCGCCGACAAAATAGGTCTGGCACCAATTGTAGGTGCGTTCGCCGCTGGGTTGGTTATGGAACCCGTTCATTATAAGGAGTTCACCTCTCGGGGCGAAGGACATCTTGAAGAACTCCTTGCTCCTATTGGTATATTTCTTATTCCGATATTTTTTGTCCGAATGGGTTTGAACGTTAATCTTGCCGTGTTTGGGAGGGTGACAATTCTTGGTTTTGCATTTGCTCTGACATTGGCGGCTATTGTCGGGAAACAGGTCTGTGCATTTGGTGTCCGGGAAAAAGGACTCGACAAAATTTCGGTCGGCGTGGGTATGATACCCCGGGGTGAAGTGGGACTAATTGTGGCTGACATCGGCAGACGGATGATGCTCGGAAATGAACGTGTTATTAATGAAAATACATTTTCGGCTGCTGTTATTATGGTTATGATTACTACAATGATAACTCCACCTGTATTGAAGTGGACATTGGCACGGGGAGAACGTCGAAAGACCCTTCATCAGGAGGCACTTATCTTTTCTGAAAAACCCATTGACCCGAAGTCTTCTTAATCCATAATTTCTCCTCAACCACATTGAGTATTATTGCTCACAGATAGAATAAGCACTCGAGCTCTGCCATAATTGAAGATATTCACTTGGCTGGCTTGGTGTTAGAAGTATGTAATCGCTGAGCCTGACTATTCTTTTGGGAAGTAGAGGACAATGACGGTTATATTATCAGGACCACCATGTTCACGAGCCATACGAATTAATTGCTCGCAACTTTGTTTGACTTTATCCTGATTAGATACGAGGACGCGCTTAATTTCATCATCGCTGATGACATTGGTAAGCCCATCAGAACAAAGTAGAAACGTGTCGCCGGGTTGGATTTCTTTTTCTATAATGTCTATGTCAACTTTCCGTTTATTCCCAAGTGCACGTGTAATCACATTGCGCCAGCGATGTTGACGTGCCTCCTCAGCGGAGATGATATTTCTTTTTAGTTGTTCATTGACCCAGGTGTGGTCAGTGGTCAGTTGAGTGAACTCCTCATTGCGCAGTAAGTAGCAACGAGAATCACCCACATTTCCGATGACCGCTTTGTTTTCACGCACATATAGAGCCACTATGGTAGTGCCCATTCCCGCGTATTCTTTTTTATGAGTGCTATAATTAAAGACCTGGCGATTAGCCCATTTTATTGCGGCATACAGGACGTTTTCTTCCTCGCTTAAGTGTGCATTAAATCTGAACGGCCAGGTGAAATCTCTATCGTGGATATAGCGAGCAAGAAATTCAATAACGGTATTGACAGCGATTTCAGAGGCAACTTTACCACCTGAATGTCCGCCCATTCCATCAGCCACAACGTATATACCCAGCTCATCAGAGAGAGCAAAGGTGTCCTCGTTCTGGTCGCGTTCTAATCCACGGTCGCTCTGTCCATAAGAGAGTGGTTTCATTATTTTCTATCACCATAAAATACGAAATTAAAACAGAATAATAATACATTATCGGCTTTTGTCAAGATTTTCATTAGTTCAACAATGCACTAACTGTATCCTTATCCCTTCAGTCCAGTAAGGGCGATTCCCTCAATAAAATAGCGCTGTGCAAAGAAAAATAAAATGATTATAGGAACAGTCATTACACTGGCGGCTGCCATAAGCATTCCCCATTCAGTTCCATACTGACTTTGCAGGGACGCAAGTCCTAATGCAAGGGTTTTCATTTTTTCGCTGGAGAGGTAGATGAGGGGTCCCATAAAGTCGTTCCATGCCCACATTGAGGAGAACAGAATCACCGTTAATATTGCAGGTTTGGAGAGAGGAACAAAGATTTGCAAGAAGATACGAAAATTCCCCGCACCATCAATCCGTGCAGATTCTATCAGCTCACCCGGAAGCGTCAGAAAGAATTGTCTCAGCAGGAAGATAAAAAATGCATTGCCAAAAAAGAACGGCACAATTAATGGCAATAGGGTATCTATCCAGCCGAGTTGACGAAAAAGAATAAATATCGGTATCATAGTGACCTGTGGGGGGAGCATAATCGTGGCGAGTAGAATGAAAAAGACCAATGTTCTGTCGGGCCAGCGTAGCCGAGAAATACTGAAGGCTACCAGTGAACTTGATATTGTGACCCCTAATGTGGAGAAGATGACGATTATTAAAGTGTTGCGTAAATAAAGGAAAAACGGCAGTTCAGTAAATGCTCTTATATAATGGTTAAAAGTTATGGGGTGTGGAATCAACACAGGAGGCATACTGAAGATTTGTTTATCGGGTTTGACGGACGTACTTAATATCCAGAGCAATGGAGCAATGAATACTGCGGATAACAGAACAATCACCACATAAGTGAGATAGGTGCCCCATCTCTTTTCTCGCTTGATGCTATGTAGTTTTGTTGTGGTTTTCATTTTAAGCCAGTATTACGTTTGTCTCTCCTGCGTGCCTCTCAGCTTTTACTCTCCTTCATAATAGACCCATTTGCGCGAATATTTGAATTGCAGAAGCGTAATCCAGAGAACAATGAGAAATAGAACCCAGGCCATAGCAGATGCATAGCCCATTTCAAAGAATAGAAAACCTTTGCGGAATAAATAGAACACATAAAATAAAGTAGAGTCCACCGGACCTCCATCAGTCATAATATATGCCTGAGTAAAAATCTGAAATCCTGCAATGGTGTTGATAATCACCAGGAAAAATAGAGTAGGTGAGAGCATAGGGAGAGTAATATGCAGAAATCTCTGCCAGGCACTTGCGCCATCAATCGTTGCAGCCTCATATAAATGGCGCGGAATCCCCTGAAGTCCAGCGAGCAGGATTATCATTCCAGCGCCCACGCCCCATAAACTCATCAGGACCAGAGAGGGTTTAGCCCAATACTGATTGGTGAGCCAGGGTACTTTTGGTGTTCCCATTTCCTGAAAGTACCGGGCAAGTGCGCTCTCTTTCCCGGCGAGTGAGACAATAAAAACAACCCCTTTCCAGCCAAGCTCAAGTAAGTAATTAAGCAACCCAAACTCTCCATTAAACAGCCATAGCCAGATAAGTGACGCAGCTACCACCGGCACAATGCTGGGGATGTAAAAAATTGTTCGGAAATATGACTGTCCCCTGATTCTGGCGTTTAATAGCAATGCCAGGATGAGGGCTATCACTATGCCCAGTGGAACCGAAAATATTGTATAGAATATGGTGTTCCAGAGCGATTTCCAGAACAAAGGGTCTCCAAAAAGGAGTGTTTGATAGTTTTTGAGCCCGACCCAGCGAGCCGGGGTGAGCACAGGAAAATCACAAAAACTGTAAATGATTGCCATTATTATAGGACCAACGGAAAAGACAAGTAGTCCAATGATTACCGGGAGTGCGAATAAATACCCATCTCTGGCTTCATTTTTGAGCAAAGGCGATTTCCTCAGGATTCTTCTTGCCCTGAGTACTCGCCAGATAAAGAATACCAGAATACCTCCACCCATCAGGGCAAATATTAGCCCCCAATTCACCAAAGGAAGTGATTTTCGCAACGTCAAATTATCAAGTGCTGCCTGCACTTTACGGTTCACATACTCAAGAGCCTGCTCCGGAGTTTTTTTGTGATACACACACTGGTCTACTGCCCGAGCCAATTCATTCCAGAGCATTTCACCGACAGCGGTCACCGGTCTATACCGAGAATATTTCATCTCTTCCACGAACACCCGCCAGTGTGGGTCGTTCATAAAATAAGGGGATTGAGCAGCCTTCATATTTGCGGGAATCTGCTCAGAGATTTTGCCAAATTTCTCCTGCACATCTACACTGAGCATCCATCGGCAGAATTTCATAACGGCTCTCGGATGTTTAGACCCCACTGGCAGAACAAACCCAAACCCCCCTGACCAGGTAGCATGCCGACCATCCTCTGGGAACGGCAATGGTGCAACACCAAAATCAAGGTCAGGTTTGTACCTTTTTATCAGGCTCAGTAGAAACCCTTCTTCTCCGACCATTGCCATTTTGCCCTGCAGGAACGGATGCAATTCTGTCGCACCACCAAATCCAGAACGAAACATCTCCAGGTTGTTTATCCCATATTCGTCGCAGAACTCAACAATCCACCGCATTGCCTCCACCATTGGAGGAGTATTCACGGTGACCTTTTTCCCATCAGGTGTCATAAATTCTCCGCCTTTTTGCCAGCCATAGAGATAGAACCAGGTGTTGCCCCAGATAGGGACAAACCCGACCTGTTTAAGGTGTCCGTCTTTGGTGCGTATTGTCAGTTTTCGGCTATACTCACGGAGTTCTCGCCAGGTGCGTGGTGGACGGTCAGGGTCAAGTCCTGCTTTGCGAAACAGTGCCTTGTTGTAAAACAAAACTCGTACATCAGTGTTGAAAGGCAGGCAATATACGTGTCCTTGATAGATGCCTTCATTCCAGCAGGTAGGGAAAAAATCCTCACTTTTAATCCCGAATTCTTTGAGGTATGGGTCAAATGGCTCGAACGCCCGACGCTCCGCAAACGTCGCAACCATAAATCGGTCAAATAACACCACGTCTGGCGGCACTCTCCCTGCAGTAGCGGTCAGTACCTTCTGGTTCATCAACCACCCTGCAACGTCCAGCTTCTCAACAAATATCTCCTCCTGCGACTGATTAAATTCATCTGTGAGTGTCTGGATTGCAACCTTTGGTTGACCAAACGTCAGTGCATTCCAGAACTTTATTTTTATCTTTTCTGATTTACCCTGAATGGAAGCAGGCAGGAGAAGAAGAAATTGGAAAATAAAAAGAAACAATAAACTATATCGCAGAGATTTGGTTCTCATAACCTGTGGCGTCTACATCAAACAATAAATGATTAGGTTACTTTTATCTGAATGGCGGAGAAGTATAAAGAAAAAAGTTCGGTCATAATAAAAAGTTCAATACTACTTCCCCTGTTTACACAATGTTGGGTAAGATGTTCGGCTCATATTTCATTTCTACATTTGTCCTACCAGAGGATGTCGTCGCCTTTGATTATCTCCATAGTTGCTTTTTGTTCGGCTATGGTAATGCCAGAATAAACAATCGCTCCCGAGCATCCCATCACCTCATGTATTCCCAGCAGGATAATGCCATATTTCTTAATATAATCCAATTTTTTCCCTTCTCACGTAAAGAAGTGCACAAGTGCTAAAAAGTTGTTGTCTTAAATGCCTTATTCCACTCAATCCAGTGTGTTCTGAATAATCTGAGATGAGTTCTTATCGCTGGCAGTGATGAATGACAAGATGCTGGTCATAGGTTCCGAGCTGGTAGCTCATTGTCACAATCTAAGGTATGGAATGCACTCTAAATCTCAGTAAGTATAAGTACGCTTCTTAACGATAGCCAGCAGCATTATCTTAGTTTTTCACTGCCCGGGACAAATCCACGTAGATTAGTAGGTATCTTCACGTGCATAACCCAGTCGTTTTCTGCTTTACATTCGCAGGAGATATTCGTATCCTAAGTATTGATATTCCGTGGAAATCGGTATAACAGGATTAATATAACACAAGATTGTGGAGGGGGCGATTAGGATTTCTGTCATCACGGTAGGACATCTCTCAATCAAGAGTCATATCTTAATTACTCCTACCGGATTATCCCTGAGTGTAAAATGACTTGGCATATTCACCATAGCGTACTAAACTATTAGTGTTCATATATATAGCGTAAAGACTCAGAGATTCGAGTGAGACGAGCTCAAAAGATATACGAAAAAGGCAAGATAAAATCTCAGCAACAGGTGAAGCGTGGTCCGTGAAGCGTCGGGCGACAAGAATATATGAGAGATAAAAATCAGAAAATTAAAAATTTCAGGGATTTAAATGTATGGAAATTGGGCATGGAGATAGTGGTCGATGTGTATCATTTTACTATGGATTTTCCCAAAGAGGAAGTTTATGGGTTAGTTAGTCAAATGAGACGTGCTGCGGTATCTATCCCTTCTAATATTGCAGAAGGGTTTAATCGCTATTATAAGAAGGAATATCGACAATTTCTTCATATAGCGCTTGGGTCGTGTGCGGAGTTGGAGACCCAGATTGAGCTCTGTTCTATTTTTGGATATATAGTTGACTCTGAGCGAGATAAAATACTGGAAAAATTAGACCACGAAACAAGAATGTTGAGGAACTTAATAAAGAGACTTTAAATACAAGAATAATACGCTTCACGAAACCCGCTTCACGAACAACTAAACATAGAAGCGGGAGAGGCGACTTTTTTGTGGATTGAGTTTTGGCAAGACAAAAAGAAGTAAATTAGAGGGGATGGACAATGAACGAGTTTAGAAGGTTACATATCGTCATTCTATTGTTTTTTCTTATGAGTATTCTGCTCCGGGCACAGGAGAAAGAGAAAGTAACCCCAACGACGACCCCTGCTCCAGAACAATCAAAAACTTTATCCGAAGAAACACCTGCGGTTCCGGAGCCAAATCCCACACAGAGTTTACCCTCAATATCATATAATGATATGGCACCCCTCATTGTTGCAGACGAGTTGATGGTACCTAAATTGAAGACGCTTGCGCCTCAGTGGGCTGTGCAACAACTCGACTGGGTCAAACCTGATGAAGTAGATAAATATAAGGGACGAGCCAGTAGTGAACAGGTCGCTGAATGTATGAAATGGATTTTGCAAACTATCCGCTCATCATTGATTCCCCAGGACCTTTCCGAGCATTTGATTCCGCTGCGAAACTGGTCAATCTTTTATAGAGACTGGATTGACCACGGCGGTTCAGATACTTTCGTCGTTAAATACAAGCTGGGGAGTTTGGTCATTCGGATTAGTGAGACAGCAAATTACATATTGGTGGCAGTGCGAGACCTCAAACAGCAACAAAATTACCCAAAAGAAGAACATATCTCCTTTGTTCTAAATATGGCATCAGAGGTTCTTACCCCTGCACTCCAGCCAGAAAGCGCCGATGCGGTAAGCATAAGTAATGAGACCAAAACAGGTATAGCCACTGAAGGGTTCTGGGCTGCGAGTATGACGGCACATACCAATCAGCCAGACACCCAGGGCAAACAAAAATCCTCGCAGGGAGTCATTTCTGATGGTGTGAAGTTTTTTACAAATGGTAGATTCGTCATATTTCAGGTGCTGAAATATATCTGGACAAATAAATTGAACAATCCCTTTGAACCACGTTTCTCTCTGGAGGTTGACGATAAAGTTGATGAATCTATCTGGAGCATAGTGGAAAAAGAAATTAAAGAAAACCCTGACCTTGCGACCCCGGAGGAACGTATAAGGTTCTATGAACGAATGAAATTACGAATCGTTGCTAAACAGGTAGAAGAATATCTCGGTCCACTGCTTTATGACTATGAGGGTAACAAGCTCACAGCCACCATTCCAATTTCACAGATTGAAAAAGCCTTTAATGACCTGAATAGCGTCCAGAAAGATTACCTGCTTAAACAGCGAAAAAGTGATGAATATTATATTGAGGGGCTGAAAGCGTTTAATGAGAAACGCTATGATGTTGCGGTGGATAAATGGTCTGAGGCGCTCAGGATTGACCCGTTAAATGTGAGATGTGCATTACTCCTGAGCATTGCTGAAGATTATCTCAAGGAGAAGATGTATCGCACACTTGGGAAAGTGGATTTTCAAAACCCCACGCTTAAAAAAGCCGTGGAGGCACTTAATAATCATCAAAGTGCAATTCTTAATTACGAATTGACTCAACGGATTGAAACAGTAAAAGAACGTGAAATAGCACGACATCGTGTACGAGCAATTGATTTATACTCTGAAGGACGGTATAGAGAAGCAATTGAAGAATGGGATAAAGTAATTAAGATTGACCCCGGTAACCCACAGGCAGCATTGTTTAAAGACCTTGCACTTAAGCGCTTGAAAGAAACCGAATCCCAGGAAACCCAGAAAAAGGAATCTCAATAAACTGGCATAGCAAATTGAATATATGTCTCCTCAGCAGTGTGGCGTGGTGAGGTTTCTTTTGATGAGTTAAGCATTTTGTTACGATTCATATGGGGAAACGGAAAAAGATACTTTTTTTTGCAAAAGCACCCAATAATGTAGTAATGTTCCAGCGGCTGTACCAGCGGTTACGCAAAGACGAACGAATTACCCTTTATTTCACGGGCGAATATTTTGGCTCAAAGAATCCACGCCGTCTGTACCAGCTTTTTAATATGGCTGGCGAACGAATCATTCATCCTCGCCTGGCAAGATGGTTAAAGTTTGATTTATACATCAGTCCAGATATAAAAATCACTGCACCACGCGCACGCTATCGAGTGCAGATTTATCACGGCATTTCTTTCAAGGGGCGTCCTTATACTCGAAAAATACTTGTGTATAATAAACTGTTTCTCATTGGCGAGGATATGCTACGTCGCTATGTACGCCGTGGTATTCTGGAGTCTGATGACACCCGCATTGAGAAAATCGGGATGCCCAAGACAGACCCACTCGTCGATGGCTCGCTGGATAAAGACGAAATAAAGGCAGGCCTGGGTCTCGGGGATAGCGACAGACCGATTATCCTGTATGCACCTACCTGGCGTCCAGAGTCTTCGGCATATAAGATGAGCGACGCGATTGTACACTCGCTCAGTCGGCTGGACATCATATTGTTGATTAAACTCCACGACCTTGTATTTGACCCCAGAGAAAAACGCGTTAACTGGCAGAAAAAAATCGCCGAATTCGAGCAATATCCAAATGTAAAAGTCATTCGGGACTATGACATCATACCTTATATGTTTATCAGCGACGTACTGATTTCTGATGCATCATCAGTAGCAAATGAGTATACCCTGCTCGACCGCCCGATTATTTTTATAGATGTCCCAGAACTCTTTAAAGTCTACGAAAAGACTATTGACCTCCAGGAGGGCTGGGGCAGGAAAATTGGCACAGTGGTGAAGAACACCGATGAGTTGAGTAAAGCCGTAGACGAAGCGCTCAGAAATCCGCACTCACTCAGCCAGCTCCGTCGTCAGGCTGCTGCTGATTTCTTCTACAATCCCGGAAAGGCTACCAAAGTTGCCGTTGAAAAAATTTACGAACTATTAGAGATTGACCGGGCTGAATGATGAGGCGGTATTTGAAAAACATAATGTTTCGGGTGAATACTAAACTAAAAAAATACAGGAGCTCTGAAACTTTGTGAACACTCCACCCACACCGAGATGATGAGTAAGGTAACCCGAATGTTAATGTGGTACTAAAAAATGGAGCGGGGGACGGGACTTGAACCCGCGACCGTCGGCTTGGAAGGCCGATGTTCTACCAGTTGAACTACCCCCGCACTCAAATTCTATAATTACTAAACTAAAATTGTACAAAACACCCCTGATTGAAGTCAAATCCTTTCTTAGGATTGAAAATAGAACACCATTTATTGTACTCTTTTTTATCAGCAGGTCAAACTTAGTATGCTCAATTTTTAAAGGCGGAACTACGTGAGATTAAGCAGTTATATTTTTCTTATAGTGCGGGAGTTCAGGCGTAACAGGGGACGAACGTTAAGTGTTCTTATTAGTCTGGTGATTGCTTCATTTTTTTTACTTCTTGCACTGGGACTACGCAACGGGATACTGAACGGCGTTTTCCCGGAGCTGGAAAAGGCATTCCCGGAAAAAATCCTCCTGGTCAAACCACGTACCCTCTCACTTGCCGGACTTCGGCTGGATACAGAAAAACTCAGTAGTGACGTGGTGCAAAAAATCCGAGAAGTACCCGGGGTTGCGTTTGTCTCACCGCAATTGACCCTTGCTTTTCCGACCCGAGCCATCACCAGAATTTTTGGTAATATCTTCAGCACAGACGTCGTAGTTATCGGCGTGGAGAAACGTATTATTGAACGGTTTCTTGCGCCGGAAGAGGAGTTTGTGTATTCACCCGGCAAACCTGTACCTGCATTAACTTCTCAATATTTTCTTAACATCTACAATCTGGGACTTTCAGATAGTCTGGGGCTGCCGAAATTTAGCTCACGCTCAGTTATCGGGAGGACGTTTCAGCTGGTTCTTGGTGAGACAACACTTGGCAATTCGTTCAGCACCCCGAAAAGCCGCATAGTGGAATGTAAACTTGTGGGATTCACGTCAGACATTTCATTAATCGGTCTTATCCTGCCACTTGAAGCCGTAGAGGATTTCAACGCCTGGTTCTGGGGCAACAAAGAGATACCGTATAGTGCGTTGCGCATTGGAGTAACGAGTCTTGAGCAGGTGGATTCCGTGACCAATGCCCTGAAAAAGATGAACCTCTCGGTCAGCTCTAACGTAGAGGAATTAAACCGACTGCGGTTCAATCTCCGTCTGGTCTTGGTTCTGGTGTTTTTGTTTGTGCTCTCAATAGCGGTAGTCGTGGGACTAAATATTATTAATATTACTGCTTCGGTATACCGAGAAAATCTTACAGACCTTCTCCTTTTTCGTATGCTTGGAGCGACACCATTTCAGTTCCTGTTCCTCATTTCGCTCCAGCGGTTAATCACGGGTATAGTCGCTGGTCTGCTCGGCTCAACCGCAGCATTCGGCACCGCAAAACTCCTGAACTCCGCTATTGCTAAAACTTTCCAGAATATCCCGTTTATTCCAGAAACCCTCTTCCGGATTCCCTTTTACTGGATTTTTCTAATGACGGTTCTTATACTTGTTGTGAATTTAGGCGTTGGCTTGATTTTTTATGCACCAGCTTTCCGTAAACATCCTGCAGAATTATTTATGAAAGGCACTCAGATATGAAACTTATTCGCCTTATCTATCAGGAACCAATCCGTCTGATTCTGCTGCTATTTTTTAAGCTCTTTTACGGCATAAAAATTAAGGGAGTTAATTTGATTCCACGCAAAGCCCCGGTACTCATAGTCTCAAATCATCAGAGCTACTATGACCCGGTAATATTAGGAATGCAGGTACGACGCCCGCTTCGGTTTGCCGCTATGGTTCCTCTCTTTAAGGTCAAACCCCTTGCGTTTATTATGCGGCTTTTTCATACTATCCCACTGGAACGGGAAGGACCGGATAAAAGCGCGTATAAGGAGATACTCGAATGCCTGAAAAGGAACGAAATAGCTGTCCTGTTTCCCGAAGGCAGTAGAACCCCTGACGGAAATTTACAGCCGTTGAAGACTGGGTTTGCACGTATCGCTATACGAAGCAACGCCAAGATTGTTCCAGCAGTCATAGTTGGTGCACACGAGGTCTGGCAACGCCAGCGCACGTTACCACGCCTTCGGGGAAAAATCATCGTAAAATTTTATCCGCCTATTTTTTTGCCACCGAATTGCCAGAACCTTGACCTTAAGCAGGTAAGAGCACTGGAGCAAAGAATCTGCGCACGCATAACAAAAATCTTCACCACCCGGCTCTCTGCCTGGCAAAGATTCAAAAATCCCAAACACCCTCACTAATAATAGGAGAATTATTGGAATCTCATTAGCGCCTACAAGATAGTATTATAAGGCATTTGCTTTGTTGCAGGCATATCCTGGGATTGATTTTCCTTTCTAATTGAAGCAAAAAACCTCACTATCGCAGACCTATCCTGGTCCCCTGGCTTCCTGATAAAACTCTTTTTTCTATAAGGAGACCAGGAAACCAGGAGGACAACTTTCAAACACAACTTTAGGCAGACCTCAGAATCACTAAAGTTCAAGATGTGCTTTGTTGTAAGCATATCGTAGTATTAATCTCGCTTTCTGAGTGAAGCGAAGAAACTCACTATTTCAGACCTATCCTGGTCTCCTGGATTCCTAATATATACTCTTTATTTATAAGGAGACCAGGAAACCAGGAGGACAACTTTCAAACACAACTTTAGGCAGACCTCAGAATCACTAAAGTTCAAGATGTGCTTTGTTTGGGAG
>JAGHBZ010000376.1 GCA_021160705.1 Candidatus Sumerlaeota bacterium | reverse complement strand
CTCTTGTAGCGGTGGTTATGTCAGGGGCACTCATCACCGCTGAGACCACTGCAATCAATTTTGTCCCTGTGGCAAGCACCTGAGCGATGTTTTCTTTGTTGATACCCCCAATTGCCACAAACGGCAGATGACAATTCTCTGCCGCCCAGCGCAAAATCTTTAGTCCCACAGGTGGATACTCCGACTTTTTTGTGGAGGTCGGAAATATCGGACCTATACCAATGTAGTCTACTTCATCCATCATCATCGCCTGGGTGATTTGTTTATAGTTATGTGTACTTAACCCGATAATTTTATCCTTCCCGATAATTTCTCTTGCTATGTCAACCGGCATATCTGTTTGTCCGAGATGTACGCCATCAGCGTCAATTTCACGTGCGAGATAGGGATTGTCGTTCACAATGAGCGTAGCATTAAATTCTGCGCACAGGTTTTTAATCTTTTTCCCGACCTTGACCAGTTCTTCAAATGGTGTCTCTTTATCGCGTAGCTGGATTATGCGTGCCCCACCCAGTAACACTGCTCGCACAATTTTCAGATACTCGCAACCCCCTGCCAGTCTTCTGTCGGTTATAACATACAGACCCGGTCGTCCAAATATATCCTTTTTTCGCAATTGAGTCGCCTCTTTACTTTAAAGAAAAAATATTTATCCACAAAGATTCTTTTCCGACGCTTAGCGATTCCTTAAAAATCACATCGTTAGCAAAAAGAATTTTCCTTTTTAATAGGCAACATCACCATTTCTTAAATAACAATTATCACGCCTCCTCCCGGACAAAGTCAAGGACGTTAGCGATACCTCTCCTGGATAAGTAAACCCAGAGAGTTCTATTCTTATGAAAAGCACTTGACTTTTCAGTGCTGGTAATGGTAAATAGATTATTAATAATCTTTGTTAAAGATACACTGGACGTAGAGATGCGGCTGAAAAAAATTACGTTTCTTACGCCACCAGCCCTGGTGGGAAAACTTGCAGCTGACAGGGTATTTGGTTGCAATTATGGCTACTACCCTGTGCCTAACATTTTCATTCTGACCTGTGCTGCGGTGCTTGAGCAGGAAGGGTTCATCGCTAAATACGTTGATGGTGCAATCGAAAAATGGAACAGGGATGACCTGATTAACTTCCTGCAACGCGATAATAGCGATATGTATATCATTTACACCGTCTATCTTGCAAAAGAAACAGACCTCCTGACACTCAGCCTTATCCGTGAATATAAAGGCGATATGCCCATCGTGTTTATGGGTCCCGTGCCGACAGAAATCCCTGAGATGTTCCTGCGCGACGATAATGTGTTTGTGGTACGTGGTGAACCTGAACTAACCCTTAAGGAGTTTACGCTCTCTTTCAATAATGGGCAGGCACTGGAGGACATAAAGAGTCTCTCATTCAGACGAAACGGCAAGACCTTTCATAACCCCCTGCGTCCAGTGATTGACGACCTTGATTCGCTCCCGCTTCCAGCACGACATTTGATTGATAAATCCAAATACTATAACCCAAAACTTGGTATACAGCCTTTTACTGTTGTATTGACCTCACGGGGGTGTAGTTATCATTGTACATATTGCGTGCCCTGTTCTCTCTCCTACGCTCGGGAACTGGAGTATAGATGTAATCTCGGTAGAAAACCTCCAGTGCGTCAACGTTCTGCTGAAAATGTCCTGAAAGAAATCAGACTCCTCAAAGCAGAAGGGTATCGCTCCATCGGGTTTATTGACGACCAGTTTGTCTGGGATGAACAACGTGTACTTGACATCTGCAAAGGACTTGAAGAAATTGATATTGAGTGGGGTTGCCTTGCACGTGCTGACCGACTGAATGAACGACTGGTCAGGGCATTTGCTCGTTCTAAATGCCAGTATGTTGACATTGGCGTGGAGTCGTTCAATCAGGAGGTACTGGATGACATAAAAAAAGACCTTGATGTGAACACAATATTTTACGCCATTGAACTGCTCAAAAAATATCATATTACCGCAAAAATCAACGTCCTCATTGCTGCTTCCCCCCTGGAGACCGAAGAGACCATCAAAGAAAATATCCGCATAATCAAACGTCTCAAACCTGACTCTGTTATGTACGGCATCACTAACCCATTTCCCGGTACCGTGTTTAATAAAATCGCACGCCAGGAGGGCTGGATGCTTTACGATGAATATAAACCCGTGGATGTGCAAAAAGAATGTATCATAGCCTACCCGCATCTCAGCAATCGCCAGATAGAACGGCTTGCCCGTAAAGCCAATATTCAGTTTTTTCTATCACCTTCCTTTGTTGCACAGAACCTGAGTAAGATTCGCTCTCCTAAGGCACTCTTTAATGCATTGGTAACATTCAAACGCAAACTCTTTGATTAGAGCTGTGAGATTTCCTACCGTTTTCTGCTTCAGTGTGAGTTTTTAGAGAGCATACTATAAATTGAATGGTGTTATAAAGAAGGGGAGATTACGCATCCTGTAACCTCCCCTGCTTATGTAAACCGAATCTGCCTCTTATTCCTTTTCTGAAGAGTAATTCAAAGGACCTTTGAAGAGTTGACCATTAGCAATCATACCCCACCAGCCACCAGCCACTGGCAGAGGCATTGTCTCCGCTGGACCCAGAATTGTGCTGCCCTCGCCTCGGTCAATGGTCTCTACGTCAATCACCTTGTTATCCTCTCCGAGCACAACAACAGTGTCAGTGCGTTGAGCCTTGGTGTAGACACCAAGCACTACACTCATTGCTTCACCAACGGTATATACCATAGCCTTTGTGCCGTTGCCTACATACACAGCATCCGGGGCACCTAATTGTAAGAGCACATCCGCCTCAGTATCGCCTACTTTCACCTTGCTATATTTTGCGGGCATTGAACCATAACTTTGCTGCGAATAAATTGCCGGGGCACATCCTGTACTGATAAACACACCACTTATTAACGTCAGCATAAGTAATGTTTGAACCATAATTCTCATTGGTTATCCCTCCTTCCATATAATAATTATCCAAGATTGAAAATATTCAATACCTCTCAATTAAAAAAAGCAATAAT
>JAGHBZ010000128.1 GCA_021160705.1 Candidatus Sumerlaeota bacterium | reverse complement strand
GTTTCGCACCTGGTTAGAGGTTGAAATCCTTGTCTGCGAAGCCCTGGCAAAAAAGAACAAAATCCCACCAGAAGTCCCTGAAACTATTCGCCAGAAAGCCAGAATTGATGTTGAATCAATCAAGAAAATTGAGGCTACTACTCGCCACGATGTGGTGGCTTTTCTGCGAAGCATTGCTGAGCAGGTAGGACCTGTAGCGAGATATATTCATATGGGATTGACATCTTCAGACGTTGTGGATACCGCATTGAGTGCACTTATGCTTCAATCTGCAAAGCACCTGATAAGAGATGTTCAGGAGGTTATATCAATCCTTGAACAGATGGCAATAACCCATAAAAACACTATTATGATGGGAAGAACTCATGGAGTACATGCCGAACCTGTGACACTTGGGCTGAAATTTCTTAACTGGCGTGAAGAGATGCTCCGCAATCGGCATAGGCTGGATAGAGCACGTGAGTCAATTGCGGTAGGTAAGATTTCTGGTGCGGTGGGTACCTATGCACATATTGACCCCTCAATAGAGGTGTATGTGTGCAAACGTCTCGGACTCAAACCAGCACGAATTTCTACACAAGTCCTCCAGCGCGACCGACACGCTGAATTTCTCTCGGCAATTGCTATATGTGGAAGTACTGTTGAGAAGATTGCAACTGAGATTCGTAATCTTCAGCGAACTGAAATCCGTGAGATTGAAGAACCCTTTGCGGTGGAACAAACTGGCTCGTCAGCTATGCCACATAAACGCAATCCTGTGAGTTGTGAGCAGTTATGTGGGTTAGCCCGGGTACTTCGTGCAAACCTGTTTCCAGCACTTGAAAACATCAGCCTCTGGCACGAGCGTGATATAAGTCATTCCTCCGTTGAACGCATCATCATCCCCGACAGCACTATATTACTGGATTATATGTCAAAGAAGTTGTCCTACATCCTCTCCAGATTACATATATACACGGAGAAAATGCAGGAGAACCTTCAAATTACTAAAGGCTTGATTTTTTCGCAGTCAATTCTTCTTTATCTCATCGACAAAGGTGCAAGCCGTGAAACGGCTTATGAGATAATAAAACGAAATGCTATGAAGTGCTGGCAGACCAGGCGACCATTGCGGGATATTTTGCTTGCCGATAAGGAAGCCACCAGGTTTATTACCCCGGAGGAGCTTGACAAGATAATGAATTACGAGTGGTTTCTTACGCATATTGATTATATTAATCGCAGCTGTGGTTTAGGCAGGTAAATTTAATGCAGGGCAATTATTCTTAATGTGGTTCAGTCCTCAATTGAAATATATGCAAATTACTCCACAACACTCACTGACGAGGGGCTGTAGCTTTGCGGATGTGAAAATTCTTCTCCGTCCCAAAAGTATACAATTTGGAGGGGTTCTTTATCTTTTAATTGTATTTTTATGTATACCTGCGTTTAATTGTTCAGCAGAGTCATCCCGAGTGGAGACTGTGAAATCTGAGGGTTACTGGTCAGCCACATCTTACCTTGATATGGTGACCACACCAGGAGCAAGAGTTGAATTACCCGCCACTACTACACTCATTCTTGACTTACGCCAGTGCGTTAAACTCGGCTTGGAAAACAACTTTGACCTTATTAACAAACGCCGTGACCTTGAAATCCAGCGCTCATACTTACGCGAAGAAAAGGCATTTTTTATACCATTCGTAGAGTTAATAGCTGAACTCACTACCGGGAAGGAGAGAACTCGTTCTGATACAGGCGAACGAATTGAATCGTATAGCGATTCCCAGGAGGGGCGAATTGAGCTCAGCCAGAATCTACCTACCGGCGGCGAGGTCAGTGTGTTTGGAGGAGTGATGCGAGATTATGCAGATAACGCCTCACTCTATACTTCAGAACTCGGATTATCGCTGACACAACCGTTACTACGAGGTGGCGGGTTTGCAGTGGGACTGGCTAACCTCCGCACTGCGGAGCTTAATAAGCTCTCCGCTTTGCTCACTCTGGAGACCAATGAACGGGATACCGCACTTCAAATCATTCGTCAGTATTTTCGTATCTTACAGTCAAAGCTCGACCTGCAGGTGAGTCGGGACGCTCTGGCAGAGAAAAAAAGATTCCTTCGGGAGGCACGGATGAAATTTGAGCTTGATGAAATCCCTGAAAGTGAAGTCTCTCGGGCAGAAATCCTTTATCTCCAGGAGAGAGAACATTACACTTTACGACTCCAATCTTATCAAGACCGCATTGAAGAGTTGCTTATTATATTGGGACTCCCACTGGATACCAAGCTCAATATTGTCGACATAACCAAATCTCTTATATCTGCAGGCTTACCGGAGCTGGCACCAGAAGATGAGTATATTCGTGAAGCGCTGGTCCTTAGACCAAGTTTGCGACTTAGCGACATCAATATCCAGAAAGCCAGGATAAATTTGCAGGTTGCCCGAAATGCGCTCCTGCCATTTTTAGATTTCAGTGCAGAGACTCGCTCCTATGAATCAGACCCATATTTTCGTCATACCCGTGACCTTGATTACAACACCTGGACAGCCGGGTTGAAGTTAACAATTCCTCTTCCTAACATCGCTCGCAAAGAGGCTTATAGGCGAGCACTGCTGGAGCTGGATAAACTCAAGACGTCACGGCTCGCACTTGAACGGGAAATTATCCGTGAGGTCAAGCAAGCTTACCGAAGCGTCAAAACCAATGAACAAAGTATCCAGATTTTACTGAAGACAGTAAAACAGGGGTATAAGAATCTGGAGCAGGAAAAAGTTCGGTTTGAATTTGGGTTAAACACCAGTGTGGACGTTCGTCTGGCACAGGATGACCTGTTTGAAGCACAATCTCGCTACTATACCGCAGTGCTTAACCATCAAATCTATCTTGCCCAGCTCTACAAAGCAGTGGGGCGTCCTTTATTTTAGTTTCCTCGCTAATAAAAAAACCAGCGTGTTGGTCTATGGCAGACTCAACACGCTGGCGTCATAGTTAGAGGTGGATTTATTTTTCGCTATCCAGTAGCCACTGGTCAAATCCAAAAGGATTCGTCGGAATACGCAACTTTTCTTTTCCTTCTACCTGAGCAATAACTGTCTCTGCCTCTTGAGGCATCTCCATCTTTGACTCGCTACTGAGAATCACACGTGGAGTAAGAACAATAACGAGCTCAGTCTCGCGCGCCTTGTCTTGCTCATTGCCTGCTAACCATCCAAGAACCGGTAAGTCACCCAGCAATGGTATCTTACCTGTGGATTTAATGACCTCTTTGCGTTTAATACCACCTATAACGTAAGGTACGCCATCTTTCATCCTGACGTAGGAGAACAGGAATCTGGTATTGATAATTGGCGTACCCTGAGGGCTGTGCCCAACAACATCAGACACCGCAATATCCACTGCAGCCTCCGTGCTTTCAAGCCCAACAAATGGGAGAATATTCACACGTACTCCGATAGAACCGGATTTAACGTAATTTACTACACGGTCAAATGCATACTCGGCACGCATCGGAAGAGCTTCAGGATACGGGGGTATATACTCGCCGTCGCACTGAGGATTCGGGATATGTCTTTTTTTACAGCAGTTGCCAGGACCGGGAGCAATTGCTTGCTCATCAAGGATTTTCAGTATTTTATCCCGTCGTGCTTCAAGTTCTGTGACATCGAGCCCCATCTTTTTATAATAATCAATCCATTTCTCAATTGTTTTAAGGAGTTCAAGCATTTCTTGAAGAACTTTGTCATCCATAGTATAGGAGGGAGGAGGTGGTGGAGCAGGTAACGGTGCAGGTACAAACGATACAATCTGCTGAACCGCGGCGACCTCTGCACTGGTGCCGCTTTTTGCCAGGACATTTGTTTTGGTCAGCAATTTTGCCTTACCCCGACTGACAAGATAGTCCACATAAGCCGCCGCTGCCACAAGATTAAATGACCCATACCGGTACCGGGTATACGGGTTAAAAAGGTCATCTAAGTGAACGGTATTTCGGAGATAGGATGGGTATCCAGGGTAACGAATAGTATAGTGTCCACGGAGATGGGCTTCTTGGGCAAGACCATAGAACAGGTTTCGCCCGGGACCGTTCTTGTAAGCGACATAGTCAAGCCCAAGCTTATACTCATTTGTAGCTTCTACTTCATAAATCGCAACATCAAGAGAGACCTGATTAGGTGGAATATCCACATTTTTCAGACCATATTTCTGTAGTGCCATAGCTCCTGGCTGGTCATGGTAGTATAGCGCATTGTTGAGTGGGTCAATATTGAATGTACCTTCTGGACCACGGTAGAACTGTGTGATATTGAGAATATCCGCAGCATCTCTAAATTTTGCCTGATAATACAGCTCCGCAGACCCATCTTCACGCTCTTTGACCCATTTTTCATCAAGAGCACGTATAGCAGCCTCCACATAAGGAAGTTGAAATCTTGGACAGGTCACATGAAGGAAATATTCGCCTTTCACCTTATCCTGGACCACGTCAGCATCACCGCCTTCTTTCCGAACGAGTGTGCGAATGGGTCCTCTTAGTTCTCTGGGATTGACATTCTTACACTGAATAACCGCCTCTACATAGTCATTGACAGAGGTCTTTTGATTTGTTCTGAGCACCTTGACTAACCCTGATTTAACATCAAGGTTAATCTGTTCGTCTTGATTGATGTAGTCGTCAATTCGGCTGTTTGTCTCTCCAGCACTATATCCAGGAGCCGGAGAGGCGTCGCCATTTCTTGAATTGACTCCTGAGGCATAATCGGGTTGCAAAGCCACACACTGGCGTTCGCCTGTTATTGTCACCAACCCGATTATCAGCACCAGGGCCACCATTGTTATTGTGCGCATTGTCTTCATAGTGGTTACTCCTTTCTTTAAGTTTTTTGTTGCCACTTTAGTGGCAATGGAATGATTACTTATTTTGTGCTGAATATCGGGCATTTTATTTCGCTCCAT
Organism: Candidatus Sumerlaeota bacterium; assembly: GCA_021160705.1. Taxonomy (GTDB): domain Bacteria; phylum Sumerlaeota; class Sumerlaeia; order MWCT01; family JAGHBZ01; genus JAGHBZ01. The sequence goes on along the minus strand of JAGHBZ010000128.1, from coordinate 1,756 downwards.
CCAGTAAATATTGGTCGAAACCAACTTTTACTGAAGGTATTTTGACAGGCGTTTTGCCGGTTGCCTTTGCCATAATTGTGTCGTCAGCAGCAGTTTTACCACTAAAGTCGGTCACGATGGAGGGGGTTAGGGCAACAACGAGTATGCTCTTTTGCAGGTAATCGGTCTCACCACCGAAGACCCAACCTATCACTGGCAGGTCACCAAGTAGTGGGATTTTCTTCGTTGACTTAATCAAACGCTCCCGTGTCAGACCGCCAATGAGTAGTTGCTCGTTATTTTTTACTCTGAACTCATTATTAATCTGGAACGATTTAAGCAAAGGTTCACCGTTACTCGTCCAACCAATATGATTTGCCACCTTCGCCAGCAACTCAAGATTAATGTCTTCCTGTCCGACGATTGGAGTAATCTCAAGAGAAATTCCACTTTCCACAACGTCAATTCCCAACTGGGGTATTCCTTCAACGCTCAGTGGTTGCTGCGCACTATTCACAGTTCTGACAAATCCAACATCTCCAGTATTATACCCAGTAACTGTAGGTGGCGACTCACTGAGAACCGCTGTATAACCGCTTCCAACTTGAGCTTGATATGTACGGAAATAGGAAATGAATTCATTGGAGGTAATCATTGCCTGAGTCGCATTACAGGCACTCACTTTTGTGTCAATGAGAATTCGGGCTTTGCCTTTTTCTACGAGAAAATCAAAAAAGGAAGAAGGATATTCCAGCCGATAACCATAACCCCTGTACCAATCTCTATACCGAAAGTTCTTAGGAACATTACTTCCAAGAATAGGTGGTAATGTGTTCAGAAATGGCGGTGGTGAAACAAAGGAAACATTATTATACCGCGAGGTAACATACTTGCCAGTAATTTGAGCAGCAAAAAGATTAGCACCGGGTCCATTCTTCCACATCTCATAATCAAGCCCAAGTGTGCCGTCATTCCTTAAATCAATCTCGTAGATGCGCACGTCTATATTTACCTGAGGAGTGGGACTGTCAAGATATTCGTCCAGTGCTTTAGCCGCATAATCAGAGCCACTTGGGGAGTCAAAAAGTAGCACGGAATTTGTCTCAATATCCGGCCACACAATTCCATTGGCACTTATATAGTTTTCTAGAACAGTCAGAAAATCCGGGTCTGCCGCACTGCGGTGTTTGAGACGGTAATAGATATATTTGGAGCCGGGTGCAGAAGTCAACTTGGGTCTGTCAAGGTCTGCACAGACCCTGTCAAGCCACGGTATCTGGTACTTGGGGCAGATGACGAGCATCTTACCTTTATCGCCGTCGGGATGGACAAAGGTGTAGATACCACCTTCTTCAAGTTCTAACCCGTTGGCGATAAAGTTGGCAACCTCGTTTGGATTGACGTTTTTGAAGTCATAGACCTTAGCCACGTAGCAATTAATCTGCGCCTTGTTAGTGGTACGCAGTACTTTTACTACGTGGGTGGGCATCTCGTCTGGAGCTATGTCCACCAGGTTCGTTGTGCTCTCCTCAACTGCCTTTATAGGCAAGCCAAACAAGCCCACTATCAGGAGACACAACGCTGTTGTGGCAATCTTCATCTTCATAGCGTACCTCCTGTTGAAAAAGCTTTGCTCCCTACCGGGAGTGATATACTCATCACCGACCTCATTCGGTACTATTCAGCATTCATCCTACATAGCCCTTCATCTGGAGGGATTACTTCTTCTTTATGGTACCGAAACGCTGATAGGGTTTAAAGGGCTTAGGAATTTTCT
>JAGHBZ010000403.1 GCA_021160705.1 Candidatus Sumerlaeota bacterium | reverse complement strand
GTAAGTACGTTGACGAGGTTTTTCGGGAAGATAAAGAGTCAGAGGCAGGCAGAGCTGTGGAGAGAGAAGACGAAGGCGTTTAGGTTTGGTTAAGGGAGAAAAAGAGGAGGAGATAAGAGGGAAAAAGGGAAAAATTGGCAACCGGGAAGCTCGCACACGAATTGAAAGTTAGGGAAGTGACACTCCACAAACCCGCTTCAATCCTTACTCAGGAGAACCTTACCCATCCAGCCACAAAATCGGGGATTAATTCATCGGCAAAGGAAAATATCCTTCTTTCATTCTACAGGAGTCCACTTTCCCATCATCATTTACCACAGTGTGCGTAGCAGGATTATTCCTCCATCAGACGACGGAGTTTTTTGCCTACATATGGGTAGTTAAAGTCCTTACCGAAAATGACCCGTATTGCTGCGTAAATACAGATAGTTATATAGACCAGTCCACACCCCACTAATAAGACTTTATTACCCAGGATTAAGAGGTTTGCCAGTTGAAGATTAAACACAGCGATTAAGTTACAAAACAGAAGAAAAATTAAATACACCACAAAGATAAGTAAGAAGATACATTGAAAGAAGATAGCCTGCTGAGAGTGGAAGACTACTTCCCTGCTTCGTTCTTTAAAATTTAGCCAGATAATACCTGCAAATAAAATACCCCATAATGGCAGTATGATAAGCAGATGCACCAGCGCTATAACGGTTCTTTCTTCCTGTCGCATAATGAATGATATTTTTTAGAGTGTTATAACTCTACTCCATCGTTCAGGAAACAAGGTAACAAAATCATAACATATAGTATTTATAAAACACCTCTATCAAATCCACCACTTTAACCGGGCTGTGCAGAATAGAATCGTCCAGCAAACTAATCCGCATTAAATGAAACACGACTCTCAATATTCATATTAATTTTTTTGTCTGGCTCTCTTCAAATAAAGCATTTTAAGGTTACTAAAACGGGACACTATTTCTATGGTTAAGCCGTTTACTTTTTGCGTCTCAAGTTTAGATAACGCCGTTGATACATCTGACCGTATCGCGAGCAATGACCAGTTCTTCGTTAGTTGGTATAACAAAGACCTTAACAGGTGAATCATCTGTAGAGATGAGGGCTTCTTTGCCCACAGTCTGATTATTGCGTTCCTGGTCAATTTTGATACCCATAAATTCAAGTCCCTCGCAGGACTTCTGCCGAACGACAGGCGAATTCTCTCCTATACCAGCAGTAAAAGCAATATAATCCGTGCCACCCATAGCGCCTGCATAAGCGGCAATATATTTTTTTAGCCGATAACAAAAGATGTCCAGTGCCAGCTGAGCACGTTCATTGCCTTTGTCTGCGGATTTAATGACCTCACGCATATCATTGGAGACTCCACTAATCCCATAAAGACCACTATGCTTGTTGAGGAGGGTATTTATCTCGTGGAGCTCGAGTTCTTCTTTTGCCATCACGTGCAGAACAATTGCAGGGTCAATGTCGCCACACCGGGTTCCCATCACCAGCCCCTCCAGAGGAGTAAAGCCCATTGAAGTATCAATGGACTTGCCAAATTTCACTGCAGCGATACTGCACCCATTGCCCAGATGACAGGTGATGAGTTTGAATTGGTTCCGTGGAATACCAGTGATACGCTCTACCCTGAATGTGAGATACCGATGCGAGGTTCCGTGAAATCCATATCGGCGTATAGCATGACGCTCATACAGGACATAAGGTAGACCATAGATGTAAGCATAGGCAGGCATACTCTGATGAAATGAAGTGTCAAATACAGCAACGTGTGGCACATTGGGTAAAATCTCACGAGCTATCTCATAGCCTTTTATATTATGAGGATTATGCAACGGCGCAAGCTCAATACACTCTATCATTTCTTTATATACATCAGGGTCAATAATTTTAGACGTAGAGAATCTTTCACCACCGTGAACCACACGATGACCTACTGCCCCTATTTCTTCTTTATGCTTAATGACGCCGTAGTCCGGGTCTGTGAGGAGTTGCACTACTTTATTGATAGCCACACGGTGCTCAAGTATCTCCGCTGTTGCACGGTAGGGCTGGTTGTCACGGCTCTCAAACTTAATTATAGAGGCAGGCATCCCGATTCTTTCAATTATTCCTTTTGCAAGTCTCTCTTCGGTATCGTTTTTGATAGCCTCCAGACTGGTCTCAATCAATTGAAATTTAACTGACGAACTACCACAGTTCAATACAAGTACCTTCATTCCTTCTATTTCTCCTTTCTAACTAAAATATTTACCCCCTACCTCCCAACCAAATTAACCAACAAACCGACTAAACCGATTAACCGACTAACCGACTAAACCTTTTATTGTTTTATGACGGTGAAAAAATGCGTAGAGATGTCATTAGCCTATGTGGCGACGGGGATTTATTCAATTCGGTTTTCACGTTCATCGTAAGTGAAAAACCCGCGCCGAGTTTTTACTCCAAGGTATCCAGCCCGAACCATCTTCCGAAGCAACGGACAGGGACGATATTTCAGGTCACCTAACTCCTGAAACAAATGTTCCATCCACAGGAGCACTTCATCCAGTCCCATCTGGTCAGCCATTTCAAGGGGCCCGACAGGCAGGTTGAACCCCAGTTGCATCGCAGTATCTACATCAGCCGCCGAGGCAACACCCTCCATAACAACATTCATTGCCTCATTTAAAAATGGTATAATTATCCGCGTAGTCACATAGCCCGGATACTCAAAGACCTCGATTGGCATCTTCCCGATACTTCTCACCAGTTCTTTGGCAATCTCTACGGTCTCATCAGAAGTATGCAACCCACGAACAATCTCTACCAGAGGGCGTTTATGAACCGGAGTGATAAAATGCATCCCAACCATTCTTTCAGGACGGCTCGTATGGCTTGCCAGCTCAGAGATACTTAACGTAGAGGTGTTTGTGGCGAATACAATATCCTTTTTAACCACCTCTTCCAACTGCTTAAAACAGGCTACCTTCAGGTCGAACTCTTCAATGAGGCTCTCAATAATGAAATCGCAATCAACAACATCGTCATAAGAGGCGGTGAATTTAATCCTCTGGAGAAAAATCTTTTTCTCAGTACGAGTGATGCCCCAGCGCTCAATTTCTCTGTCCAGTAATGCCTCTAACGCTTGCTGACACTCTGCAACCTCTTCCTCGTCCTTTGCCTTTACGATTACGTTATATCCATATTGAGCAATAGCCCGGGCAATGCCCTGCACTACTGCACCACATCCTATAACTCCTATTGTTCGTATGTTCATTCTTTTTCACCACTTGGAGGAAAAATGAAATAAACAAAAGATGATATGAACCATTACGCCTGAAGTCAAACAATATTTAACTTTAAGGGTCAGACCTCAGAATCACTAAAGTCCAAAATTGCTGCATCTCTGAGGACTGCAGAGAATACGGAGAATCTAAATTTTGCTTTGGTGTATCTCCTGTATCCTATGATTATCCTGGTCTCCTGGCTTCCTTATAAAATCTTTATCTATAAAGAGCCCAGGAATCCGGGAGATATTAATTGTTCCTAAAACTTTTTATCCGTAGCTTTCGCAGTTTAAATTTTTTTTGTGCGAGTAACAAAAAAATCAGCATTCCTCTGTGTAATCTGCGGATTATTTCTTCATACAAGCCACGGAAACACGGAAACACACAGAATAATCATACTGCTCATCTCAGTAAATTCTGAACCCTCTACGGTTTGCTCTTTTTCTTCTCATTCTTCTCAGCCACAGAGTTCACCGAGTACACCGAGAGAAAAAACCTTACTATTTCAGATCTATCCTGGGCTCCTGGTTTCCTAATAAATACTCTTTTTTCTATAAGGAGACCAGGAAGCCAGGAGATAGGAGTTAACCTATGAAGCTCAGCTCTCATTCATACTTAAACCGGCTAAACCGACTAACCGACACAACGGACTTAACGGATACAACGGACATAACGGACTCAACGGACTCAACGGATTTCCTTGCAACCCTAAAATATGTAATATTCCTGCTGGAGAGAAAGAAAAGGCTTTTTACTGGTGTTATAATCTCTGTGACCTCTGAGTCCTCAGTGGCAAGTTATAAATTTTTCTTTTCACGAAGATTCGCGCCCATTCGTGGTTCTTACTCACACTTCACTAAAGTTGACAAAATTTAGCCACGGATTTTCACGGAAACTCACGGAAGAGACTTGCCGCTATCCGCTGACCGCCATCCGCTACCCGCCTGACCGCTTTCTTCCGTGC
>JAGHBZ010000253.1 GCA_021160705.1 Candidatus Sumerlaeota bacterium | reverse complement strand
ATGTATGCCTCAACACAGAGAGTAATAATAGCAGTTTTGATTATACTCGGGTTTGTACTATCTGCTCCGGTAGTGATGAGTGTAGAGAGGGACAGCGAGTTGCCCATCCCTCCGACAACCGTGTTCCCCGTGAATAAAGAAGCATTATCTCTTCGCTTTTCTGACTGCGCCTCCTCTCTTTTTGCAGGTTATGTACCTCAGGCAGTAGCGACAGGTGATTTTAATTGTGACGGGCTTCTGGACATTGCGGTCAGCAACGCATTTAGCGACAATGTGTCTATTTTACTTCAAGCGCCTGATGGTAACTTTATTCATTCAGGCGATTGGGATTGTGGTCGGTATCCCGGGGCAGGAAACGACCTCCCCAGAGAACTCGCTGTCTTCGATTTTGATAACGACGGTTGGAATGACATTGCTGTGGTCAACTCTGGACATCCTCAACTGGGCACACTCTCCAGTCTGAGCATTCTTAAAGGACTACCCGATGGGAACTTTTATCTTCGTGGCAATTACCTCACCAGCAACGCCAGCACAAACATTTTCTCTGAGTGTATTGCCATCGGAGACGTTAACCAGGACGGACTTGAAGATATTGTTGTAGGAAATATGAGTGCAAGCTCTGTAAGTATTCTGTATGGCGACGGCACCGGGAGTTTTGCCTTAGCCAGTGAAATCTCGCTTGAAGTTGGTCACCGTGGACCACACGCCATGGCAATTGCTGACCTGAACTTTGATGGAAAATCCGAACTTATCGGATGTAATAAAGAGAAAATTTTTGTGCTTAAAGGATTAGGAAACGGGAATTTTACTGACCCGCATTTCATATCCCTGTCTGGCGATTCATCAAATTTCCAGGACTTAAAAGTATCTGACCTGAACAATGATGGTTACTGGGACGTGGCAATTGCTGATTTCTCTGGCAGAATGATTATTCTCTGGGGACTCCAGCCTGATGGACAACGCCTTGCTCCTGATACTGTTTTTGCCAGCCCATACCTGTTCGGGGCAACTGGACTCGCAATAGATGACTGGAATGGTGATGGGGTGCAGAATGAATGCGCGGTCTGCAACCTGGTAGCTGACTCTGTAGTAATCATTAAACCATCGCCACCTCGCATAGTTAGACAATTTTCTACTGCCAGAGAACCAAGAGACATTATCTTTGCTGATTTAAATAACGATAGTATGCCAGAGATAATTACTGCTAATGAAGGCGACGAGTCTATCCCGAATAATCCAGATGTCACTATCATTTCTAATACCAACGAGCCAAAAAATAGCCTTGAGTTCACGTTTTGCGGTAAACGAAGAATTGATGATGTCGCTGGTTTAAAAATTCGTAGAGTTGCCGGCGCGTGCTTTGATGATGAAGACGATAAAATCTGGCTTGTTGAGCCCGTGAGCAATGAACTGATTGTATTGAACCGGGAAGGGACTCATATTATTCGGAGAATTCCACTTGCACCGCTGGGTATTAAGTACCCATCAGGAGTTGCTGTGCGGCGAATTGGCGGATTTCATTCACAAGTATCCTGGCTCAGGCTCAAACCTCCATCCCTGCATAAAATAATTTTTGTTGCCGAAAAGTATTCTAATCGCATCTATGCTTTAAGTGAGGAGGGCACTCTGCTTCATACATTGAACGTTACCCCATCCACATTGCCAGAAGGTATAACAGGAATCGCTCTCACTTCCTCCAACTGGAGTTCGCTGTTGGTCTCTGTGCCCTCAACTCAGCAGCTCTGGGAACTGAGTCAAGCCGGGTATCGGACAGGAGTAATTGATTTGAATTTTCCTGCTGATGATTTTATTGTTGTTGACTCTACACAGAGAATATTCGCTGTTCATCGCAATCTGGGGAAGGTGTTTTGTTTTAATACTTCCGGCGTACATATACCCGGCGAAGATATAGACTTGCGTTCAATTGATGCGCGGCTTGCTGAGGCAAAACTCTCTGCTGTGGCTTTCAATCCAGACGACTCCACACTCCTGTGCTTCACTGAAGGTAATGCACTTGCAGAAATCGACCCTGGCTCGAAAACGCTTGTGCGATTGATACCTTTGTCTATCGGTACGCATCCCGGGGCATTAAGCGCCAACGCTGAGAACGAATCTCATGAGATATACGTGCTTGACCGAGGCGACCTCCCACACATTCTGGTGTTTGACCAGGATATGAACTTTCTCCGTACCCTTGATATTCAGGCAGTCAAACAACCTCCGTTCAGGATTATTCCACGAGGTATAGCGTACTGTCCTGCTAATCAAAGCATCTTAATCGCTGACAGCAGTAGAGTCCGCTACGCTATGGTCAATGCCAGTGATGGGCATATTTTACAATTTATCAACGATGTGCCGCTACTTGACCCGGCTATGCGAGGTCGCATACCAGAAGCCGTTGCTATTATAAATAAAGGCGCTTACTACAATATCATTTTCCGACTGGCTGGTATGACTATTATTCGTCGAAGCGACTGCTCACAATATTTTATTCTGTCTCACAACAATATTGATATGCCTGCAGCTGACCTTGCCTCTATAAGTGCAGACTCAATGTTCCAGCTTCGGCATAAAAAGAAAGCGCTCCAGCGGTGGCAGTTTCGCCCTTTTGCACGATTTGACCAGCAAGGCTTCATCAACGACGCATCACATCACTCCACTCAATTAACCGGCATTGCTTACCTGCCTTCAACTTCTATCTTATACGTCTCCACCCAACCCTCCTGCCTGAATAAATACGAAGTCCATCTCCCCTCCTCAGCATCCGACTTCTGGAGTTATTACAAGTGAATATTAAGAATACATTGTATTTTTAGTCCAGGTGCAGGGTGTTGAGAAAAAATTTCCTTGAATCAAAAAAACATTTGACAGCGAAAGAGGGGAATATGTAAGTTAGATTTAACTTTGTTTTATTAATAAAATTTTAGAGGGATCTGATGGGCGTTGTCACTCCAACAGGTGAGGACTACATTAAGGCGATTCTTATGCTCCATCAACGTGAGCGTGTTGTTAGAATCAAGGATATTGCCCGCTCCCTCCAGGTAAAGATGCCAACCGTTGTGTCCGCAATTAAAAACCTCGTTGAGCAGGGATTGGTGGTTCACGAACCTTACGGGTATGTGGAACTCACTGATAAAGGACTCAATCTGGCAAAGAACATCCAGGAACGCCATAGGATTATTTTTAATTTTCTCCATAAGTTAATAGGCATTGACGCTGTGAAAGCTGATGAACAAGCCTGCCGACTGGAGCATTATCTCCCAGATGATACGATTGAGCGCATCAGGAGATTAGGAGACTTTATATCAAATTTACCAGCGCATTATCAGATGGGTTTAGAGAAAATGTTAACCCAATCTAACATTCAGCCTGCTTCATCTGAGTCAGTGGATGTCCTGCTTTCTGAATTAGACGATGGTCAATCAGCTAAAATAAAGAAATTGACCGGAGATAGGTCTCTGCGTCGGAGACTAATGGATATGGGATTTGTCGCTGGTGAGACCGTCAAAGTCATTCGTCGTGCTCCCCTTGGCGACCCGATTGAAATCTCCATTAAGGGATATAAAATTAGCCTTAGAAAGGTAGAGGCACAGGCAGTAGTGGTCAGCAAAATCTCTGATAAAAATGAATAATAACAAAAAAATATCTGTGGGAAAAACTACTAAAATAGTAGCACTGGCAGGGAATCCAAACTGTGGGAAGAGCACTATCTTTAATCGCCTTACCGGCGCACATCAGCGGGTGGGCAACTGGCCGGGTGTCACGGTTGAGCGAAAAGAAGGTGAGTTTGAGCTCAATCATATTAAATTTAAGGTGGTTGACCTTCCGGGTACTTATGCTCTTTCTGCTCGTTCACTTGATGAGAAGATTGCCCGGGATTTTATCCTGGAGGGTAAGCCTGACATTATTGTCAACATAGTCAACGCAACCTCCATAGAACGGAATTTATACCTTACTATGATTTTACTGGAGATGGGATGCCCGCTTGTGGTTGCACTTAATATGATAGACCTGGTGGAAAAAGAAGGGTTAGAAATTGACGCATCCAAATTGAGTTCAGTTCTTGGCGTGCCTGTGGTCAAGACAGCTGCTACTAAAGGCGTGGGTATTCAGGAGCTTAAAGAATTTGTTGTCTCGTATTCTGCTACTGAATCCGGGCAGAAATTTTGTCTAAGTTACGGGAATAGTATTGAGAAAATATTAAGCAAGATTGAGCAAGCCCTCCGGGAGCAAGATATTCCTTTGGCAGGAACTCGGCGGTGGCAGGCGGTTAAAATCCTGGAGAACGACCCTGTCATACTACAGAAACTTGAATCTGTGACCGGGGGTACTGAAATCATCTTAAAGGCTCAGGAGCAGGCAAAAAAATTTGAGCGTGCTTATGGGTTGGAGCTTGAGTCGGCTATTATTGAACGCCGCTACGGGTTTATACACGGTCTGGTTAAAGAATGTGTGAGTAGGCGTATTCAACCTGAACGGCGCATTAATATCACCGATAAAGTTGACCAGATTGTTGTTAATAAGTACCTCGGAATCCCTCTATTTTTAATTGCGATGTGGCTTACTTTTCAGCTGGTCTTCACCGTAGGTAATCCATTAGCTGACCTGATTGACGCATTCTTTGGATGGCTTGCTGAAGCCACCTCCGGGTTGTTTACCGCAATAGGACTACCCGATATGCTTATTTCTCTGGTTGCCGATGGCATCATTAGTGGAGTCGGCTCAGTGCTGGTGTTTCTGCCAAATATCCTTATCCTATTTCTTATCATTGCCATACTGGAGGACTCCGGGTATATGGCGCGTGCAGCTTTTGTGACCGACAGGTTTATGCATACACTGGGACTTCACGGTAAGTCGTTCATCCCGATGTTACTCGGTTTTGGGTGCAACATACCCGCAGTTATGGGTACCAGAATCCTTGAATCTCGCAAAGACCGTATACTTACAATCTTAATCATCCCATTTATGTCCTGTACAGCCCGATTGCCAATCTACATCTTATTTACTGGTGCCTTTTTTGCCCAGTACCAGGGCTGGATAATTTTTGGACTTTATCTATTCGGTATTCTTGTAGCGGTTCTTTCAGCACAACTCTTTAAGGCGCTCTTTTTTCGCCAAGAAGTCGCACCCTTAATTATGGAACTTCCCCCATACCATTTACCTACAATTAGAGGAATTTTAATCCACACCTGGCAAAGGGGCTCGCTATTCTTGCGCAAAGCTGGCACAATAATTTTTGCTGCGGTTGTGCTGGTCTGGGTACTGGCGTCTTTCCCGCCCGGTGTAGAATACGCTTCCCACCAGAGTATAATTGGTCATATTGGAAAACTCGTTGCTCCCCTACTAAAGCCTGCTGGGTTTGGTAACTGGGAATCTGCTATTTCATTGATTTTTGGCTTTATAGCAAAAGAAGTCGTGGTCGGGACTATGGGCACAATTTATGGTGCCAGTGGCGAAGGGCTACGTGCGGTGATTCAACAGCATTTCACCCCTCTCTCTGCGCTTGCATTTATGTTCTTTTCTCTGATATATGTTCCGTGTGTTGCTACTATCGCTACTATATGGAAAGAAATTGGAAAAAAATGGGCGCTCTTCTCAATGGCTTACTCTACCGGGCTCGCCTGGGTAGTAGCTGTATTAATTTATCAAATAGGTAGGCTGATAGGATAAAAAATTTTTTGTCAAAAAGTTAGTTTCATCTAACATTACAATGTATATCTGAGGGTAAAATGATTAAACAATGGCAAAAAATTAGCAAATATCTCCCGGCTGTTTTGATATTTTTCTGCCTCCTTAATCTGGATGTTGTGGCTGATAAAAGGCAAAATGAACCAT
>JAGHBZ010000097.1 GCA_021160705.1 Candidatus Sumerlaeota bacterium | reverse complement strand
TTAACTGTCTGGTTAGATTTTCTCATTTTTCGCATTATCGGACAGCCTCTCTGACCCTAAAGTTACATTGAGAATCAGATGAAAAAAAATTTAGTTTGAGACAATTTTGATATTGACTTCAGTTATATAGAAAATATAAGATGTTAATTCTTAATTTTAAAAGAAAGGGGGTTTTGTGATGAAGAAACGTTACTTTTCAATTCTAACGGCATTATTTTTGACTTTAGTATGGGGTCTATCTCTGGCGCAGACTGTTCCAAACGGTGGGTTTGAGAACTGGATAGGTGACGATGCAGATAACTGGACAAAGGACTCAGCTGGTGGTATTGAAGACTATCAGGAGACGACTATTGTACACGGTGGGTCGAGTAGCGCAAAACTCGTTATAAATACTCAAACTCAGGCAAATTGCGACTATTATTGTGACAACATTTCAGGTATAACTGCAGGTACTGACTATACTGTTCACGTATGGGTATATGACAATGACCCTGCAGGACGCGTGACAGTAGTATTAGATTGGTACGACGCCTCTGATGGATTCCTTTCGAGCAATTACAGCGGAATCTATTCCACCGATGGGACGACCTGGGAGGAGCTGGTCTACACTGCTACTGCTCCGACCAATGCAGCAAAGGTCTCTGTTCGTTTGCGAGGTTATGATGTTTCTGCGAATTGGGACGGTGATGCAGAATTTTATGTTGATGATATTACGTTGAGCACAGCTGCACCAACACCCACCGATGTAGCGGACATTAACGCTGCTCGGGCTGCCTCAGGACTTATCAGAATCACGGGGACCGTGACGCTTGTCTCAGACTATGATGGACTGGATTCATACGGACATCAGTTTGCCGTACAGGATACCTCAGGCACAGATGGTCAGTCCGCTATCATTATTGTAGATTCGGATGATAAAATCAGTGACTCTACCAATTATACAGTAGGACATACATTGACCAACGTCACAGGAAATCGCTCTTCATATCATGGTATGGAGCAGATTGTTTTGACTGAAGACCCGGGAACACCCGGTGCTGGTAGTGCGCCATCTCCTCTGGTAGTGACCTTGCCGATAGCTGATATTGATGCTATAGAGGGTGAATTGATTCGAATCAACGGTCTCAGTACTACTGCTACTGGTACCTGGGCTGCGAATACGAATTATACGTTCTCTGATGGTGTTAACGATATTATAGTCCGTATTGAGAATGGTTGTGAGCTGGTAGGCGACCCGATTCCCACAGGCACAGTGGATATTATTGGTATAGCGTGGCAGTATGATTCCGCCAATCAAATTGAACCACGATTTGACTCAGACATTATTCCTTCCACAGGTGTTGAGGACTGGTTGCTGTACTAAAAGGACAAATTCCTTAAATTTTTTGAAGATGCTCAGGAGAAATAAAGGGAAGCTCTTTTCCGGCTTCCCTTTATTTTTTAATAGCTGTAGGGAGAAATATTAGGGCGCAGAAGAACCACTTCTTTTTAATTAATTACACACCTTGAAGAAAGAAATACTCACGTGTAGACTTAGTCATTAACGAGATACAAATTTCCCCATTTTCCAGGGAATGATGTTTTTTTTACTGCTTTTTTGTATTGACTTTTGATAGTGCTTAATTCTATCTTGGTATCTAACTTTGTTAGAGAGAATCCTTAATGAAAGGAGGAGAGGAGTATGAGGAGGGCAAAGATATTATGTGTAATGGGCGTTTTTATAGTTCTTGTGGTTTCAGGATTTGCGCGAGAGTTCTCTAATTATACGATTGAGACCTTTGTAACCCAGTCACAGCTGGAGACACTCTCTGGTATTACTGGTGCTACTGCAATGGGAATTGCAGTTGACACTGATGGTTCAATAATTTGTTTCGTTGACCCGAGTGGGACAGATGGAAACCTTATTGATATTGCGGCAGATGGCTCGAGTGCTTCAGTTATTGCGCCAGAGACAGGCACCAATAGCCTTGATACTGGTCAGGCAACCCCCACTGGTGACATTGATATGAGCGGTTTGGTGGTCGCAAGCGACGGCACAATTTATATCTCTGAATATGATGGTGATGATGACATAATAAAAGTAGTTCCTTCTCCATTAGCCATATCAAATGTAGCAGTGATACAAGGAAACGTAGGTATTGCTCTTGATGAAACAAACAATCGGCTTTTTATCCCAACTGAAGCTGCATTTGGTGGTGATGATGACATAAAGTATTTTCCACTGCCGAGTGGACCCGCGCAAGTTGCTGCAACCACTGCCCAGATTACTGGGGTTACTGGTGCCAGTGGTGTGGCGGTTGGACACCCTGTGCTTAAATCCGACGGGAAATTACTGGTCAGGGATGAAGCGTACTATGGTGGATACGATGGCATACTGGGTCTGACAAATCCCGGACCATCCCCAACAGTTACCATTGAATACGCTACAGGATTCTTCCCTGATGGTGCTCCTGGTATAAGTGATATGACCATTGACTCTGAGAATAATCTATATATCTGGAATGAATATTCTGCTGGCAGTTCGAGGATTACTATTATTCGAGGCTCTGATAATCAGGTGACCGAAATCCCTGAGACAGAGATTAATTCTGCACTGGGGTTTTCTAATCTTGACCCAAATAGTGGCTGTGGACTTGCGGTGAAACTTGTTGATGCGAATACCGCTATACTCTATTTCACCAACCCATCTGACGCAGCGGGCGGCGGAATTTATAAAATTACTTTCACCACATCCACTGAAGTTCATTCCTGGTATCTTTATAATTAATCACCCGGCGAGAGAGTTCATCATCAGGACAATCTTAGTGGAAGTAAAAGAAAGGCTTGAACACCCCCTTTGCGAAGGGGGTTACTTTTTTTCAATGAAGTTAATTAAAGATTGCAGTTCTGAGCGGAGAGAGCGCAACTCCTGTTGTAGCTTTTTCAGTTGCTTTTGTGATGATTTCGTCTTTTTTTCTGATGCGGAAGATGTGCTTTTTTTTGCTTTAGGTTTTTTGAACTCTGATTGCAATCTCTGACGTGCACCCGCAATGGTGTAGCGTTCCTCATACAGCAGATGTTTAATCTGCAGAATCAACTCAATGTCAGACTTGCGGTATCTACGCTGGTCGCGCTCGTCTTTTTCCGGATTCAGAGTGGGAAATTCCGTCTCCCAGTATCGGAGCACATAAGGTTTTACCCCGGTTATATCACTTACTTCCTGAATTTTATAGAAGAGTTTATCTGGATAATTTTTGCCGTTATGAGTTCGCATAGCCCTTTTCCTATCAGAACTTTATATATTTTTTTCCCAGCCTCATCTAAAGAAATCAAGAGATTTCTGCGAAAATATCAACTTTAGGGTCAAACCTAAATCTCACTGAAGCTGGAGATTTCTTTATACAGCAGGATTGTGGTAGCGGGTGCTGGATTCTAAATTTTTCTCCTGCCCACTTCTCTTGAACATTCTGGTTATCCTGGTCTCCTGGCTTCCTTATAAATTCTGCTCCTTTTTGTCTCTTATCTATAAGGAGACCAGGAATCCAGGAGATAAAGCAATGTAAACGTCATCTGTTATACATCCTAACATTTATCCTGCAGAATGGGATAAATACTCATTTTGGTTTTTTTATACTTGTCATACAGGGTGTATCTGCCTGATAATCAGAGTTCGTTTTTGAGATAAAGAGGATGAGGCAAAACCAAAAATGAAATTGCGTGGCAGGACAATAAAGTATGGCGATAATATTGATACGGATGTCATCATCCCGGCAAGGTATCTTGTGAGCACAGACGAGAAGGAGCTGGCGTCGCATTGTATGGAGGACCTTGACCCGGAATTCCAGCAGAAGAAACAACCGGGTGATATAATTGTTGCGGGGAAGAACTTTGGTTGCGGTTCGTCTCGTGAACATGCACCGCTTGCCATCAAAGGTGCGGGAATATCAGTGGTGGTGGCAAAAAGTTTTGCACGCATATTTTATCGCAACGCTATAAACGTTGGGTTGCCAATAATTGAATCTCCGGAGGCAGCATCTGCAATTCAGGAGGGCGAAGAACTGGAGATAGACTTTGACGCCGGAACAATAAAAAATCTCAGTACAGGTGAAGAGTTCACATTTCCGCCATTGCCCCGTGTAGCACAGGAGATTATCGCAGCGGGTGGGATAATGCCGTTTGCGCTCTCACGGCGGAAAAGAAAATAAATAAGCGGATGAACTGCTCTGTGGTGATTTGCCTCTCTGCTACGAAAAGTTATTGCCTTTATACTTTGAACAATTAACGCTCCCCATTAACGTATGCTCTACGGAGTCATTTCAGCGTTTGAATCATCACTCTTGATGAGGAACTGACGGGCGAATTGTATTCTTTTAAGCGTGCGTTCTTTGCCCAGGAAGTGAAGGACGTCAAAGATACCCGGACTGGCGGTTCTGCCGGTAATGGCGACTCTTAAAGGGTGAACGATGTGACCAAACTTCACTCCCAGATTTTCTGCCAGTCCCCGCAAAGCCTTCTCCAGTGCAGGCTGTGTAAAATCTTCTAATGCTGACAGGGTTTCGGCAACCTTACGCAGTCTGAGGTCAACGTTTTCTTTTTTAAGGTGCTTGTCCACAGCGCTCTGCTCATACCGCACCTCTTCATCAAGAAAAAACCGAAGGTGTTCAAGCATTTCAGCGAAATTTTTTGACCGCTCAATTTCAAGGCGAATGATACCCTCCAGCCAGGTGCGGTCGCAGCGTGCGATGTCATAGCCAGAAGTAGCAAAAAACTCAATTGCTCTGTTGATTATCTCCTGCTGGGGTAAATTCCGCATATAATACCCGTTCATCCATAACAGCTTGGTTATGTCAAACACGGCGGCGGAGCGACTGACCTGTTTTAGAGAGAACCGCCTAATGAGCTCACTGCGCGACATAATCTGCGTAGTTTCATCAGGCGCCCAGCCAAGCAGAGCAAGAAAGTTTACGATTGCCTCAGGCAGAAATCCCTGGTCTTTTAATTCCAGAACCGAAGTGGCGCCATGACGTTTGCTCAGGCGTGTTCGGTCAGGACCAAGTATTAACGGGAGATGAGCAAACTGTGGAATTTCGTAGCCGAGTGCACGATACACGAGAATCTGCTTGGGTGTGTTTGATAGATGGTCATCGCCACGAATCACGTGTGTAATCCCCATAGCGTGGTCATCTACGACCACTGCCAGATTGTACGTGGGAAGCCCGTCAGAACGCTGGATGATGAAGTCGCCGAATTTCCCCGCTGTCATCTGAATAGTGCCGAAGACAATGTCCTCAAAGGTAATCATCTCATCAGGGTCAACCTTGAGGCGTACAGCTGATTTAATTCCCTTCTGTTCAAGGTCTTTTATCTGCTCGGGAGAAAGTGACCTACATTTGCCGCTATAAATAAAAGCCTTTCCTTCTGCGCGAAGACGTTGACGCTGGGCATCCAGTTCTTCAGGTGTGCAGAAACATTTATACGCCCTGCCAGATATGAGAAGTTGCGAGACCGCCTGACGATAAAGCTCAAGACGCTGACTCTGGAAATAGGGTCCTTCGTCCGTGTCCAGTCCTAGCCAGTTAAGCGAGTCAATAATCTGCCGGGTGAACTCCTGGCTTGAGCGAGCAACGTCCGTGTCCTCAAGGCGCAGGATAAAGACTCCCTGATTATGTCTCGCAAATAGCCAGTTGAACAGAGCGGTTCTGACACTGCCGACGTGGAGTGCACCAGTAGGGCTCGGGGCAAAACGAACTCGTATGTTGCTTTTGGGCATTTTTTCTCAGCCTGCAATGTTAAAATGAGCACATTCCCGAATTAGCATAAAAGAGCCTGTTCAGCCTGAATAAAAATCTTAATAAAAAATTATGAAATCAAATCCTGATTTGTGCAAGGGATATGTAGAAAATTGTTGGGTACATTTTGGGGTTATGTGAAAAGGTTATGTTTAATGAGAGGCTGATGCAGATTTTCTTACGTTTTCAAAAAATCCGAGGTACAAAAAATGTTGCATTTCAGGGTGTTGAAAAGTTACAAAAAACTCCTGAACTTTGTCGTAGGTTTTAATCTCATTCAGCGAATGGAGGCTGGGCAATGAATTACAAAAAAGTGTTATTTTTAAGTCTGCTGCTGGTGCTTGCGAGTTGTATGCACATTATGGCGGAGACCATCATTATTGACAACAGGTCAGATGATTTTGTGAGCACCGGGAGCTGGAACACAGGTACTTCTCCAGGTTATCAGGTGACAAATTATCTCTGGATAGAAAGCGTCACAGGCTCGGAGACCGCATGCGCTGCCTGGTTTCCTACCTTTGAGTCAGCAGGTAGCTATGAAGTAGCAGTATGGTATGTTGATGGCACCAAGCGGTCTACTGATGTTAAGTTCACCGTGAATCATAGTGGTGGTTCAAGCATTGTGTATGTTGACCAGACAACGAATGGTTCAGAATGGGTTGTGCTTGGGACGTATGATTTTCCTGCTACAGGGGGTTCTGTGGAAGTGAGTAATTTATCATCGGTTTCAGGGGGCAAGGTAGTGG
>JAGHBZ010000102.1 GCA_021160705.1 Candidatus Sumerlaeota bacterium | reverse complement strand
GTATAAGACTGATTGTCACAGAGCTTGGTTATCTTCTGGGCAAACCACGCCGACCGGTCTATCCATATCCCCTGGCAATGCGACGACAACGACCTTTGATGATTATATTGATGATATTTACGGTACTGATAATTATTGGTGGTGGGTTTGATTTTTTTCTTATGAAATAGGACTATACCATTTGCTTCAGACATAAATTTGCGAAAGGAGATAACACGATGAAGGAATCAACAAAATGGTTTCTGTTTATTATCGCAGGTGCTTTGATAGTTTTTCTCTTGGGTATTCACATAGTAATTATGCATTTTGATGATTTATTGTATAATCTTGGGGTAGGGGATAAAGATGTCCTTTCCTACGAATCAGTGGTTCACCGCTCAAAAATTTTTGCTCACGTGGTGGTATATATTCTTCTTCTTGGGGCTGCCCTGTATCACGGACTCTATGGGTTCAGGTCATTATTGTCTGAACTGCCTCTGGGTAGAGGTCTGGAGAATGCACTCAGCATTATTATTACTATTGCCGGAGTGGTACTATTTGTTTACGGTGCACACGCAATCATTATTGGCTATATCTCATAGGGGGTAATAAACAAATGGCAAAAGACACAAAGAATCTGGTTGGCAAACCTATTACATTTAAAATCTTACGTTACGACCCTGATAAGGATACCAAACCGTATTATAAGACCTATCAAATAACACTGGAACGCGGAATGACAGTCCTTGATGGGCTGATGCATATTAAGGAGAACCAGGATAGTACGCTCGCATATCGCAAATCCTGTCGTATGGGTATTTGCGGCTCCTGTGCTATGTATATTAATGGACTTCCACGATTAGCCTGCCAGACACAAATCAGTGAGCTTAACTCACCTGTGGTAGTCGTGGCACCTTTACCTAATTATCCTATTCTCCGTGATGTAGTACCAGACCTTGACCCCTTATTTATAAAACATCAGAATATCAAACCTTATATTATTCGTGAGGACAAAGCAGAATTAGAAAAACCCACTGGTGAATTCTCTCAAACACCAGAAGAACTTGAACGATATATTCAGTTCTCCTACTGTATTAAATGTGGAGCCTGTCTGGCTGCCTGTCCCACAGTGTCAACAAGCGATTTGTTTATCGGACCACAGGCAGGTGCACAGGCGTATCGGTATATTGCCGACACGCGAGACGACGGGTTCAATGAGAGGTTGCAGGTCCTGGATGATAAATATGGAGTATGGCGATGTCATTTTCCGGGTGCCTGTTCAGAAGCCTGTCCCAAAGGCGTTGATCCGGCATTCGCTATCCAGCTCCTTAAACGCGAGATAGTTGCACGTCGCTTTGGGTTCAAATCTGCTCCTAAGCCCGCCCCGCTTGCACCCAAGCCTGAAAAAGCCGAACGTCGTCCCGGCATCCCTGAAGCCCCTGCACCTACCGTCGGACAATGAACCCTGTTTCCGTTAGTTCTGCGTTTACCCTTACCTCAGGTGCACCGCACACGCAAAGAATAAAAAAACATCTCGGCTACAACTGAACATTAATATACACAGCATAATCACACAACCCACTCCCTGTGTCCACTCCGGGGTTATGGGAGTATTCATTCACGTATCCTGGTTTCCTGGGTTCCTTATAGGTGAGGATAAATTTATGAGGAGTTCAGGAGTCCAGGAACAGGCAAGAAAAAAGTATCTATGCAGATTCTCTATATCTGGGTAGAATATGAACCCTATTTGCATAACTCGTGGAGCATTTAACATTAAAATTGTTGTGTCTTTATCCAGTCAGATAAAGAAGGGCTAACACGGTGAGTCCCCATAAGAAAATGTCAATCAAAAGAGGTTTGTCTGTTAAGAGAGTGATTTCAGGTGCGCCACCTTCTTCCTTCTGGTAGGCAATATAAAGATAGCGGAAAATCCCGTAAAGGACAAATGGAAGGGTATAAATCATATTTTGCTGACGAGTGTATCCAATGGCAGCCCAGAGCGCATAAGAGATGACCGTGGCAGAGGTGACCACTGAAATCATCTGGTCAATAAAAGCGGAGGAATATTCCTGAAGCACCGGGCGATGTACAGAAGCATTTTCCTCAAGCAGGATAAGTTCGTGACGACGTTTGCAGATGACAATGAACAGAGCAAGGAAAAACGTTACAACAATAAACCACGGTGTAACTGGTACAACTACCCCGGGTATCCTAATCGCCTCTATGCCTGCCAATGCTCGCAACACAAATCCGATTGCCACAACGATAATATCCACTATAACCACGTGCTTTAAAAAGAAAGAGTACATATTTTGCAACACGAAATAACCCAGAGCAAAAAGCCCAAAGGTAAAACTTATGAGGAAAGACCCGATAAGGGCAATTACTACCAGCACAGAAGCGGTTATTTGAGCCGTTGCTATTGAGAGTTCGCCAGAGGCAATCGGACGTTTTCTTTTGCGTGGATGTTGTCGGTCTGACTCAAGGTCCCGGATGTCGTTTATGATATACACCGCACCAGAGAGCATACAGAAGAAGATAAATCCGAGTGTAGCGTTCATTAACATCTTGGGATTGTGGAGGTTCTGGGAAAAAATAATGCCCGCAAACAGCAAAAGATTCTTAATCCATTGTTTGGGTCGCATAACTTTGAGGACAGCTATCATTTCATCTCTTACTCCCTGGTCCAGCTCCCTATTCCACTCCGCATAGGCGACATTGAACACTAAGTCGGCGGTCATCACCCGGCGGTGAAAAGGTCTCACTTGCCACTAAGGTAAATTGATTAATTCTTTTTTTCATTTCAGGTGATAGAACACTTTCAAATCTATGCCAATTATTATCATTGAGAATGAATTCATCAAATATTTTTCCATTAATTTTTAAAGCGACTCGTAGCCCTTCAGACGTGGCTACTGGATGGAACGTGCGCAGTTCGCAGTAAAATCGTTGTGCATTCTCAGGTACAGTTAAATAGACTGAAGCCTCTTCACCTAACCAGCGAAACCAGCCTTCGGGACTCTGTTCCGGGATATACCAGTCGCCTATGATAAACTGAGCGGAGTATTCATCCATCACAAGCCGTTGTGGTGCATTACCATAAAGTTTCTGGATAAAATCGTCGTCTAAGATATGCGTGGTTCTGTGTTCTTTTTGCCAGACAATCTCCACAGGCAGGCTGGCAATCCCGATGGCTGGTGCTGGTTCTACAATCTCTATGACTTTCGCATCTACACGATAATCATAAAAATGCCCACCAACGGTATGCACCGCAAAACATAGGGTATACACACCAGGACATAGATTTAACGCGGTACGAAACTCCACAGTAGCAATATCACCGGCAGAAAATTCTCCGGTCACCTCACGGCGTAAGTAAGTATTTGTCCCGAACACCTCCACACCATATCTATTTTTTATCATAATCCCGAAGACCGGATTCTTAATTTTAACGGCGAACTCCAGTGTTAATTTACAGATTATTTCTTCACCAGATACGAACTTTTTCTGTTCGTTGCCTTTATTATTAAGGATTTTTATGTCAGTGATGCGAACCTCAAAGGTACCAAATCGGCGTTCAAGGATTTCCTTAGATGTTTCAGGTGCACCAATTTCAAAAAATTCAACCACCTGAGCACCTTCTGCCTGTACACGACTCAGGCGTTCTGCTATGGAGAGCTGATACCTCTGAATGACCTGTTTAGGCTCGCCTTCTTCAATAATTCTGCCTTTATCCAGATATATAGCGTGGTCACACAAAGCCATCACTGAGTTGACATCGTGCGAGACAAATAAGATTGTTACACCCTGTTCCTGCAACTGGCGAAGTCGTGAGATACACCGATGAGCAAACACGGCATCACCAACTGCCAGTGCTTCGTCAATTAACAATATCTCAGGTTCCACATTTATAGCCACTGAAAACGCCAGCCTCATAAACATTCCAGTAGAATACGTCTTCAACGGCATATCCATATATTTGCCCAGCTCAGAGAACCGCTCCACTTTATCCAGAATACGTTTAAGTGCAGTGCCACGAAAACCTAATAGTGTAGCATTCATAATGACATTTTCCCGCCCGCTAAACTCAGGATGGAATCCTGCACCCAGCTCAATAATTGCGGCAATTTTGCCATACGACTCACATCTACCTTCAGTAGGCTCAATAATTCCTGCAACAACTTTGAGCAAAGTACTTTTCCCTGCACCATTAGGACCGATAATTCCCCAGGTCTCACCCCGCCTGACCAAGAGGTTGATATGGTCAAGGGCTGTGAATTCTCTATGAAATGAACGACGGTTAAAATATATGACCTCTTTCAATCGGTCCAGTGGTTTATTATATAGAGAATATCGCTTGGTAAGATTCTCCACTAAAATAGCTATGTCATTTCTGTGGTTCTCCATTATAGTTCGTCAATAAAATGTCGTCTACTGCGGGTAAATAGCCACTTTCCTACAACGTAAAATAACCCTGCAAGAATCACTAAATACGCTATGCTCTTAAGAGAAGGTAAAGACCGCCCTATCAAAATCGAGCGATACATATCCGAG
>JAGHBZ010000143.1 GCA_021160705.1 Candidatus Sumerlaeota bacterium | reverse complement strand
GGGTGACCGACGTAGACTACTATCTTCACGGCGAAGAAATATTCTCAAGGGAGGTCTATGCCTTTGCTTTGCAAGCCTTACGCGCACTGAAGGTAAAGTATATCCTGATTGATATTTTGTTCGAGCAGATACGTGAAAAAGACCCACTCATTGCGTTACGGATGAATGAAGTGCCTACCTTTATTGCCTATAAGTTTGTTAGCCATTTCCCTTCTGCACAGGAGTTAGGTAAGGAATATGGAGTGGATACAGCCAGCCTGAAACGTCAACTTGATGCAATACCCAGCGAAGAAGAGATTCGGCAAAAGATTGCCAGTTTGCTGGATACTATTGAAAACCTCAAAGAACAACGTGACACACTGCTCCAGGAGGCAAGACTTAAAGAGTGGGCAGTGATTGACCGCCTTGTCAAGAAGACCGAGATAATTCTGTCACTTACCGCAGAGGCATATTTGCAACATAAATATCAAATCCCATTTCCCGAACCCAGCCAGACACAGAAAAGCATTGGCGAGCCGTTTGAAGCCCATACTGTGATTCTTCCGAACGGACTTTTTTTGATTAATGCCAGAGGATTTGGTTTTATCAATGTAGAGAAAGGCTCGCAGGAGATTGTACGCTCTATACCGCTGGTATTTGGTTATAAAGGGAAGTTGTATCCCAACCTTGACCTTGTATTTCTGTGCGACTACTATGGCGTTGACCCCAGGGATATAAAGGTCGTGTTCGGGAAATACATTGAGTTCAAGCCCAATAGACATTATTTTGGCACAAAGCGCATCCCCATTGATGAGCATGGAAATTTCCTGATAAACTTCCGTCAGGGCGAGTCGTTTTTAGCACAGGGCACTGCCCTGCACCAGCTCTTTCACTATGCAAAGTACAAAGATAAATATAAAAGCGGTATAAAGCCAGAAGAGTTTAAGGACGCTTTTATCATATTCGGGGAGAACAATATTGGTGGCACAGATACGCAACCTATCCCACTACAGCCAGGATTCCCTATGATAGGTGTCCACGCAAATGTCATTGATAATATCCTGAAAGATGATTATGTGAAGCTCTTACCCTCGCTACCCTCAGGATTGATTGTGGTAGTGTTTGGACTTCTACTCGGACTGATGTTTGCCTCGGTGGATTACCGCAAGGCAACTATTGTAAGTGCAGTGATTATCGTGCTATATTTTTTGACATCAATTATGCTCTTTAATAAATACAGTCTGGCAATCCCGATTGTCAAACCCCTGGGCACTATCTTGTTTGCATACCTCTTTTTGATTCTTTACACTATAGCGATTGCAGAGGAAGAACGGCGTCAGGTACGTCGTGTCTTTCTCAAGACGGTCTCTCCGGAAATCGGTGAGGAAATTCTCCGCCAGTATGATAATGAAGCCATCTGGGGAAGTAAACGGATGGTCACTATTATGTTTGCAGATATACGTGGATTTACCTCCTGGAGCGAGCAGTTAACTCCTGAGCGCACGGTGGAGCTGGTCAATACGTTTTATGATATTGTCTCAGGCATCATCTTTTCTCATGGTGGTCAGATTAATAAATTCATTGGCGATGAAGTGATGGCACTGTTTGGTGCCCCGATTCAAAAAGAAGATGCAGAAGTGCAGGCAATCCTCACTGCGGTGGAGATTCAGCGCGCTGCACAGCGACTGAACAATGAACGAATTGTTGCTGAGTTTGGTAAACCTATGCATCTGGGGATTGGGGTTAATACTGGAGAAGTGGTCGTTGGCACTGTCGGCGGTAAACAGACCAGAATAGAATATACTGCACTCGGCGATAGCGTGAATATCGCTGCGCGTCTGCAGAAACTCGCTCAACCGGAACAAATCCTTATTGGCAAACTGACCTATGAGCGTGCGCGTCAGACAAATGAGCTACTCTTTAAACAGAAGAACATTGCATTTGCTCATCATCCTGAGGTGATGCTCAAAGGGAAGCAAATTACTGTGGATGTTTATGAGGTGCTTTATGATTCACGCCAACCCGGGGATATTCGTTCTGGTGTATTCTGAGATTGATTTATGAACACATAAGCTGAAAACTATAATTCTTCCGTTATTTAATATGTGTGAATCTGCAATGGATGATGGTTCAATGTGCTCTCAATCTCTCAGGGTGGTGAGGATAAAAAAATAACTATCTCAGCATCTTCAGAAAAATGGTGCAGGAGAACCAGGCTGACCCGGACAGGAAAATTAACATTATGGTTTCGCCAATAAGAAAAGCAGGACGTGAGGCAATACGCAGATGGTTATATCTGCGGATGGTTACCGCCAGAGCATCCGGGCGGGCGTATCGTAATTCCCGATTGAACTGGCGGGAGTTCTGGCAGGGACGGACCCGACTCTTGAGTTATCCCCGTCATATCCAGGTCGGCACAAATCTCACCTGTAACCTTCGTTGTATCTTCTGTCGGCGTCAACACCCTGAGGAGGCAAAACGTCTGTCCGCTATTCCCGCAGAAGAGCTGGAGATGTCCGAGGGTCTGATTAATAAAGTGCTTCAAATTGCCCCTTATGCTGAAGTCGTTAACCTTACCCCTTACGGAGAACCACTCCTGTTCTCTGGATTGCCTGAATTTCTCCGCCGGTACAGTAAACTTGAGTGTAACAACCTGGCTCTCACGACCAATGGGTTTATTATAGACGAAAAGATGGCGGAATTGCTGGTTCGGAGTGGGCTGAATACTATTTTCTTCTCAATTGATAGTTGTAATCCGGAGACATACAGACAACTCCGAGTAGGTGCAGAGCTTGCTGTCGTGGAACAGGGCATCCAGAGAATCAACGCCTGGAAACAAAAACTGAATACCCCTCTACCTCATCTTCGGCTGGCAGCTACGTTTATGCGTCGCAATATTGAAGAGCTCCCGAATATGATAGATTTCTGCGAACGTCATAAGATTGAAGAAATCTCTGTTCAAATGATGGAAGTGGAAGTACCTGAGATGGAACCAGAATCACTGGCTCATTATCGCAAACTCACAAAGAGTATGCTCTCAATGGCTCGGATTAAGGCTAAAGCAAAGGGAATACAATTTACTGTCCATCTTGCAATAAGAAATTTACTTAGTGAGACACCCTCGCACCCTGAGACTGCTGGCATTACCTCTGAACCCTGTGGTGATGAATATCCACGACTGACCGAGCTCTGCCACTACCCCTGGTATTTTATTTACGTTGATACGAATGGCGATGTCCGACCCTGTTGTTATGCCTCGGTCTGCTGGGGAAATCTTGAACATCAGTCGTTCAGGGAAATCTGGAATAGCCCCGGTGCCCTTAAGATGCGCCAGTTATTTCTTGAAAATCGTGTGCCGATTGCCTGTCAGAATAAGCACTGTTTAGTTGACAGGATTATTGCAGATAAAGAATGACTTTGCCATAGGGAGTAATAAGG
>JAGHBZ010000379.1 GCA_021160705.1 Candidatus Sumerlaeota bacterium | reverse complement strand
GTTTTATTGTGCACAAGCCGTCCTGCTCACGAAGAATATGTCGTTTTCCTCCCACAAAGGCGTCATTTCTGCTTTTGGAGAACATTTTGTAAAGACAGGCATCTTCCCGAGAGAACTGGGAAGAGAGTTAAACAGGGCATTTGAGAAAAGGCAATTAGGAGATTATGAATACACATTCGTAGTATCTGAAACAGAAGCCAAGGAAATGCTTGAGAGCGGAGAGAGGTTTGTAGAGAAGATAATTCAACATCTAAAGGCAGAAAAGATACTATGAAATACTGCACCTCGCCTACCAGAGCCATCTCCGAGTTCGCTAACGTTTCGTCCAGATTCCTCGCTTAGCTTGGAACTTCGGGTATGTCCGGAACGCTATCGTGATATTACTTAACCGAGAGAATATTATGAACCACATTGAGGCACGGAAGTTTTTCAGAAAGGATAATTAGAGAGATTCAGAAGTGTTATTCTGGGAGTGTAGAGGATTTTTTGACCAGATAATCCAGGCCACGCCTTAAAACTATAACTGTCAGTTATAAAAAGTTGTTGACACCACGTAGAGAATAAGGTAGGAATTCATATTCAATCTCAGGTTTTATGAAAATTAAGACCATTCGTTAAGGGGGGCGAGAAGATGAAAGGATTAAGAGAAATAAGGATTAATCTGGTGGTGGTTTTATTTTTAGTCCTGAGTATGCCTGTCTTGAGTGTGACCATAACGGTTGGGCAGGGTGGAGGTTATGATTACGAGAAGATTCAGGACGCCATTGATTCTGCATCAGACGGCGATGAGATAGTCGTGTATCCGGGTACTTATGTGGAGAATATAAACTTTGGTGGCAAGAACATCATTCTGCGTTCCACTGACCCGAGGAATCCATCTGTGGTTGCCAGCACCATCATTGACGGCAACAATGCCGGCTCCGTGGTCCGCTTCTCCGGAACGGAAGGCGAGAGCTGTGTCCTCAGCGGATTTACTATAACTAACGGAAAATCTACCATTGGCGGAGGCATAAATGGCAATCACACACTGGCTGTTATTGAGAATAACGTCATCACAACCAATACCGTCTTTGGCTCATATCCTTGTGGTCGTGGTGGCGGACTCGCTGAGTGTAATGGAACAATCCAGAATAATACTATCACTGGCAACTCCGCGAGTGAGTCTGGCGGTGGACTCTTCGATTGCAATGGAACAATTCAGAACAACACTATTACTGGCAACTCATCTCAGTATGGCGGTGGGCTTGACTACTGTAACGGTGTAATTCAGAACAATATTATTCGGAATAACTCAGGTAAACGCGGCGGTGGGTTCAACAACTGCGATAGCACGATTCTGAACAATACCATCCTGGATAACTCAGCTTATACAGGCGGCGGTCTCTACGGGTGTGATGGTAGCATCCAGAACAATATTATAACCAATAACTCAACAAAAGGGAGTGGTGGCGGACTCTGCAATTGTGATGGCATCATCCTTAACAATACCATAACCGATAACTCAGCAGATGGTGACGGTGGCGGTCTCAGCGGATGTGACGGCAGTATCCTGAACAATATCATCACAGGTAACTCGGGTGACTGGGGCGGAGGGGTCAACTTATGTTATGCGGGTAAGATTCATAACAATATCATTGCAAGCAACTCAGCTAAATATAACGGGGCTGG
Organism: Candidatus Sumerlaeota bacterium; assembly: GCA_021160705.1. Taxonomy (GTDB): domain Bacteria; phylum Sumerlaeota; class Sumerlaeia; order MWCT01; family JAGHBZ01; genus JAGHBZ01. Next base: position 4,252 of record JAGHBZ010000379.1, on the reverse strand, counting down.
ATTATGTAACTGTATGGATTCTACAATAAAGAACAACCTCATTGTGGACAACTCGGCTGGCTTTTATGGCGGTGGGCTTTACTATTGCTCCGAGGTTCAAAATAATATCATCTATGGAAATTCAGCTGCACTTGGAGGCGGACTATACGACTGCAAGACCAACATTGTTAACTGTATCATCTCTTTCAATTATAATGGTGGAATTTACGAAAGCTCTATCCGTTCAGACCCGGAGGAGGTAAAATATTGTGACCTGTATGGTAACACCCTTGGGGACTACTACGATTACGACACCCAGAGCTGGTATACGGGTACAGATGTAAATAATCTCCCTGAGGTTCACGATTGTATTTCTGCGGAGCCGCAATTCGTCGACCCGGCGGGTGAGGATTTTCATCTGCAGGATGGCTCGCCGTGCATTGATGCAGGCGACCCTGACCCGCAATATAACGATGCCTGCCTGCCACCGGGCAAAGGAGGCGAACGTAATGACATAGGCGCTTATGGCGGAGAATGCAACTGTGGCTGGGGCGAACCAACACTGCCTCCTATCACATATCGTTTCACGAATTGTCTTCAGGGATGGCGTTTCTCAGGCGCAATCCCACCGTATGAGATGCCCGCATACAAATGGCAGGATGGAGCACTTCAGTTATCGCCTGATTGGTCGTGGAGAAGTTTCGGATACTGGTACAGCCCTGATATTATTGTAGAGAATGGAAAACTCTATCGGGTGAAATGGCGAGTTGGCAGTAGTGCGACCGACCCGGATAAGACCGTCAGGTTCAGGCTCAGGGTCAATCAGAAAGGTGCCTGGCAGGCTTGGAACAGAGTGGTAAACAGTTTTCTTGCGCAGGCTCCTTCTTCAGGTAATCCTAAAGAATATTACCTGTTTTTCAATCCTGTTGTCACAGGTGCGGATGATAATCTGATTACCCTGTCTTTTGATGTTATAAGTGAGGATGTGCTGGAGGATGTAACATCCTGGGTTTCTTTAGCTGAGGCAACGGTGGAAGAAGTGTCCATCGCCGGGTCTACTGAGATTATGCACTACGATTTTACTACAGGAAACGAGGGCTGGCAATTTGCTGGTGAGATTTCTCCGTATGATGAGCCTGCAGCTCTGTCTACCACCGGACATCTTGGACTCTCGCCTGAAGGCTCAGCGAATTGTTTCTCCTACTGGTACAGCCCGGACGTAAGTATAGAAGATGGCAAAGTTTACCGGGCAAGGTTTGAGCTGAGCAGCGATGTGACGAATCCAGACGATGCGGTGCAGTTTCGCCTCAGAGTAAGCCAGAAAGGCGCGTGGCAGGGTTGGGTGCGTGTTGTGAACAGCTACGACCAGCAATCTCCCTCTGCAACTGAGTGGAAGACCTACGATGTCATCTTCAACCCCAACGTCACCGGCACCACAGATAATCTTGCAGTCTTCTCCTTCGGCATAATAAGTCTTTGCCCTGCCGACGACCTGAACTCCTGGCTCTATCTTGAAAGAGTTTCATTAGACGAAATATCGCTCTCCATAAACATTTAATCTATATACTATCTCGTGGGGAGAAAAAACGCGGAGCTTCACGTTGACCTTTTTCCTTGCTCTGCTATACATTACATTAGTGGTTATCCTAAAAGAAGTTTGGGTATTATACTTGATGAGAGCTAAGGTGCCGAATGTTTCTTTGTTTCTACACACAGACTTAAATGAAGACAGGCATTGTTATGAGTTAGTTGTAAGAAAAAAGTCGGCTGACTATAAGATTATAATGGGAGGCTTACCTGTATGATTTTGTCCTGACTTCTCCAAACAACCAGCGAATTTAGATAAAATTTATTCAACCTATAAGAGATGTTTTTAGACTCAAGATTGAAGAGCATAAGCGTTATTTGTGCGAGCAGACCAGCTCCGGTAAAAAAGGAAAGCCTGTTTTAGGCAACAAGATAGGAGAGGTCTTCCCGAAAGATTACAAAAATTAAAAAGAGAATAATAAAAAATAGAAAAGGAGATGAATAATGGAAGAGACAAGGCTAAATATGCCGTTGCTTGGGGATGTATTCCCTGAGCTGAAAGTTCAGACAACCCATGGACCGATGAATATCCCGGGCGACCTGAAAGGCAAATGGTTTGTGCTATTCAGTCATCCAGCGGACTTCACACCTGTTTGCACAACAGAGTTCGTGGCATTCCAGAAGCGGTATGAGGAATTTGAAAAACTTGGTTGCAAATTAATCGGGATGTCAATTGACCAGGTCTTCTCTCATATCAAATGGATTGAGTGGATTAAGTCGGAACTTAATGTCGAAATCAAGTTCCCAATCATCGCCGCGAACGATTCGATTGCTATGAAACTCGGTATGTTGCATCCGGGCAAAGGCACCAATACTGTACGAGCGGTATTTATTGTTGACCCTGAGAGCAAAGTACGTCTGATTATGTACTATCCACAGGAGGTCGGTAGAAACATTGACGAAGTTGTTCGTGCAGTAAAGGCACTTCAAATCTCCGATACTCAGGGAGCGGTTGCTGCTGGGTGGCCAAACAATGAACTTATCGGAGATAGAATTATTGTACCCCCAGCCACAAATGAAGAAGATGCAAAAAAACGTCCAGCCGAATATGAATGTTTTGATTGGTGGTTTTGCCATAAACCATTAGAAAAATAAGCCACTACAAAAATCACCTCATAGAAAAATTTGTGCCGATTTTTGCAGGCAATTGCCGGGATTTATTCTTCTTTTTTATCCATTGTGTGGAGGGTTATCTACATTGATAAAGTGAGGTGTATTGCGAAATCAGCAATCGGCAACTCGGATGCCTCCGAACATCACTCCTCCTGTTCACAAACGCAAAGAACTAACGTCATTACTTGCTTCCATTAGCCTAAATTTTAGAAAGTTACCCAAGGAACAAAGGAAATTAGTAGCAAATTTATTGTTTACTTTTGTTCGTTATCATATAAAGCTATAATGATTTGTATAGTTGTATGAGCGGCGATAATTAAATTTGAGAATGATGTAATGATAATCGCTGAGACAGTGGAGGCAGTGTTGTCATTTTTCTTTCCTGCACGTTGTGCGGTCTGCAATGAACGTCTTAAAGAGAGCGAAGAGTTACTCTGCGACGTATGTCGTCAGGAGATTCGCTGGATTGACCTGCCTGACTGTCCGGTATGTGGTGCCGGGGCAAGCAAAATGCCTCGTTCTCGGGGTAAACCTGATTTTTCGCATTGTCCCACCTGCCCTTCCAGGAAACGCCCGGTCTATTTTGACCGTTGTTTTTCTGCTGTATACTACAATGATACTGCCGCAGAAATTGTGAAAAACCTTAAATTCAATCGCCTCTTTTCTGCCTCAACATTTATGGCGCGACTGATGTTCATCAGAATGCAGGAGAATTTCTCACCCATTAAATTTGACTGTATCATACCTGTTCCTTTACATCCCCGACGCCAACGACTCCGTGGGTATAATCAGGCTGAGCTGATTGCTGAAGAACTCAGCAGATTAATTCACATCCCTCTGGCGACCGAGCTCCTCCTCCGAACAAGGTTTACAAAGAAGCAGACAGAGCTCACTCCTGAAGACCGTTATTTTAATGTTAACGATGCCTTTGCAGTGAGAGAACCAGAACTCCTGAACGACAAAAAAGTACTCCTCATTGATGACGTCTATACCACAGGCAGTACGTTGAATTCAGCTGCAAAAGCTCTGAAATTGGCTGGTGCTAAGACTGTTATAGCTTTTACGTTCGCTCATTCATAACGCAGGAGATTTATCTTTGGGTATCTGGTTCGCTTATTTATAGTGAACCCAGGATACCTTAATTAGTCTCAGAATCACACACCCTGAGACCAGACGAGAAATATCAATCTATTTTTTCAAACGAAATAAAGGTTACTCCGGGTCGCTATTATGAAGATAATTGTGGACGCAGATGCCTGTCCTGTGATGGAGGAGGTTCTCAGTGTTGCCTCAGGATTCAGCATTCCTGTGTGGTTTGTAGCTGATTATAGCCATTACTTTGAGTTCGACTCACCACTCGTAGAAGTAAAACTCGTGGATAAGGCAAGAGATTCTGTAGACCTGTATATAATTAACTATGCGGATTCTGGCGATGTGGTAATTACTCAGGATATTGGACTGGCGGGTATACTTACAGCGAAACGAGTCTACGTTCTCTCACCCACAGGGCGCGTGTTTTCGCCGAGAAAGATAGATACTCTGCTTGAGCGTCGTCACCTTCATCGCAAACTCC
>JAGHBZ010000139.1 GCA_021160705.1 Candidatus Sumerlaeota bacterium | reverse complement strand
TTCCTCTTCAAAGTGAATATATATAATCAGATAATAGCATTTCCTATAGTGTGAGTACTTATTTGGTAATAGTATTTTCAATTATAGGGATAATATTCAAGGAAAAATGAAAAGATTATGCTCCCCTCCGATTTAGCAGAATTAAATTTTTATCCGAAAACCATCAAAGGCAAGATGAACTCTGGGTGCACCTTTGTCGGGTTTAGTAATCGAGCGAATGGTTTTTAGCCACTGGCGTGAGGTTTTACCCTCCTCTGGTGAGATATGCACCAGAACTACATCACGAGGACGAAAACGCCTCAGATATTGATGATATAAGCGCTCAAAACTTATGTGTCCTGCCTCCTGTTCCTTTTCTTCACCCTGAGACAAAAGCCAGGTCGACTCTGTTATAAATATATCAGCACCACCCAGAAGTTCATCGTCCGGGTCAATAATCTCAAAGTAGTCGGCAGTATAGACGATTTTCTTCTCACCATTAGTAAATACAAAGCCAAACGTGGAGCCAATCTTTTCCGGAAGTGAGTGGCGAGTGGGAAACGTTTGTATTGTCCACTCTCCGAGACTGAAGTGTGAATCTGAATACAGAAACTCCTTAATTTCCAGAGGGGTATCTTCGCCTTCTACCAGATAACTGAACAGGGCTGAAATCCTCACACGCCAGGCATCCTCCCCTACAAAAAGTGGCACGTTTCTAAAAGCACGCTCACTTCGGTTTCGAGCACGAAATTCCTCCAGACCAAGAAAATGGTCAGGATGTGCGTGGGTAATTATCACGGCATCTATCTTGCTGATACGTTCTCGGAGTAGTTGAGAACGCAAATCAGTCGTAGCATCAATCAGGATATTCAACCCGGAGCGAATAATAAAAGAAGTGCGTGTGCGCTGCCATTTGGGAATGCGTCGTGCCTCAAAACAAGCCGGACAATTGCAACCCAGCTCCGGGACTCCCCAGGCTGAACCTGTGCCTAAAAAAATTAACTCTGCCATTGTATATCCTTTTAATCCATTATGGGTCAAAAATGTTTAAACATATCTTTACACTACATACAGAGTTGTGCAAGATATAAATTTTGTTATGAGCCGGGTGATGGTCATAGGGATTGGTCCAACGCCACTTGAGAAATCCGCAAGAAAGGTATATGCACCTGGACTTCGGCTGTGGAACTTTATACAGGTGTTACGCAATGAGCAGATAGAGGTCGTTGTTGCAGAAGCGCTATTTGGTGAAGAAAATGTGGAGGTCTCAAGCGAACGTAAACATATCGGTGGAGTCCCAATTACGTGGTATACACTCTCATTAGACCCGGAGAAGGCAAGCCGGCAGATTAGAGATATTCTCAGCAAAGAGAGGGTTGACGGTATTATTGCCACGACTGAATTGATGAACGCAGCGGTAGCATTAAGTGAGGTAGATTTACCTAAGTGGTTTGACTTTAATGGTGACCCGATGGCTGAACGCCAGCTCCAGGCATACGTTTACGGGAGCGATGCAGGTCTACTCGCTCAATGGGAATTGATGTTACCTGCGTTAATTTCAGGCGACCATTTCTCCACGTGCAGTAAAGCACAGAAATTCGCCCTGATTGGGCAATTGAGCGTCTGCGGAAGGTTAAATAAAACCACTGCCAGACACGACCTGGTGGATGTCCTCCCACCCGGTCCCACTCATACGGAACTCCGACCCCAGAGCCAGAAAAAAGTCATTCGTGGCAGGGTAGTGGCTGAGGAGGATTTCGTTGTGCTCTGGACTGGTGGCTACAATACCTGGACAGATGTGGATACCTTATTTAAAGGGCTTGAGTATGCAATGGCAAGGGACGATACCATAAGGTATGTGTCCACAGGTGGTGCAATCAGGGGTCACGACGAACGAACCTTTGAGCGGTTTAGAGAGATGGTTGCAAACTCACCTTATAAAGAACGGTTTTATTTTGCCGACTGGGTTGAACTGGCTGAACTTCCGGGTTATTACTATGAATCAGACGTCGCTATCAATATAGACTCTTTTTCGTACGAGGCACTGTTGGGATGTCGTAATAGGTTGTTCGATTGGATTATTGCGGGTTTGCCAGTCATCACCACTACAATGAGTGAAGTCACGCTCCTACTTGCTGAAAAGAATCTGGTAGCCAGTTTTCCAGTGGGTGATGAGAGAGCCCTGGGCGAGCTCCTGCTGGATGTAGCGCATAATAAGCAACTCTATAAAGAGCGGGCAATCCGGGCACGGGAATTTTTATTGACAGAATATACCAATGACCGACTCCTTGCACCGTTGGTCAGATGGGCAAAAAACCCGAAACGTGCACCTGACATAATCATCAGGGACGACGATACACTCCAGAACACGCTGATGAAAGCACAACAGAATATGCTTAAGCAGGGAAAGGAGCTGGAGTCTCTTCAGGAAAGGGTGGATAATTTAGAAGCCCGACTCCGACGAATAGAAGGCAGTCGGCTATTTAGAATCATAAACAAATTTAAGAAATTTTGAAGCTATCACTGATTGTCTCATTAGAATTAGAACCGTGAGAGCAACACTAAGCCTCAATGATAAATAACTTGAAAACATTATTTAGCCGAAAGAGGAAATCACACAGGCGTAAGTTTTACCCGTATGTTTTGACCCTTGAGCCAAGTTATGCCTGTAATCTTTCCTGCAAGATGTGTCCCCGCGGCAACAATCCCGCACCTGACGCAATAATGACAGAAGAAGTGTTCAGTCGGATTGAGCCCTACCTTCATTGGTTTAAATTTGTGCATCTATGTGGATTTGGTGAGCCGTTGATGCATCCTCGTATTGACGAGTTGGTTCGGAGAATTTATCAAAAAGGGTGTCTGGTAAGTTTTGTTACAAATGGAGTATTATTGACCCCCGAACTTATTAAACGCCTGTTAGCGCCAGATAAAAAGATTAAAGAAATCGCTGTGTCTATTGATGCGGCGCATAAAGAAGCCTATGAGTCAATCAGAGGGAAAGGGAATTTTACCCGACTCATTGAGAACCTCCACGAGCTGAAACGTCAGGTTGAGAAATCAGAACATAAACCGCAGCTGACCTGGGCGTTCCTGATGATGAAATCAAATCTTGCTGAACTTCCTGATGCTGTTGAACTGGCTGGACGCATTGGATTTGACCGAATTGTCGGCAAACATATAGAGACCGGTCACACTGTAGACGAACTGAATGAAGCACTGTTTGATACAGGCTACGTACCCCCGCCAGATAAGGAAACAGAACAACGATTCCACGAGACGTTACGTGAATCTGCACAACGCGGGCAAAAATACGGTATTCGATTTGAGGTACATCCGCGTCGGATGATTATTGATGGTACTTGCGGTTCGCAACCGCTACGGGCGTTATACATTGACTATGCGGGGAACGTATCATCTTGCTGTTACTTAAATGTACTGGATGTGCGTCCTTATATGAACCGACGAGCCACTGATGATAACGGCGTGATGGGGAACGTGAAGGAGAATTCACTGGACGAGATAATCAAAAGTGAGCGATTTCAGGAGTTTATTTCTTACTGGCGAAGAGGTGCTCTACCACCGGTGTGTCAGGGGTGTCTCCTTGCCCGCCGAATGCAATTGAAAGAAGAACAATTTGAAGCCACAGTTTCTACTATTACATAAAACCCTGACCCCATCTTTGTACACCGAATTTTTACTGAGGATTATGGAGATTATCGCCAAGGACACAACTATTTGACAATAGTCTCCTGTCCCAGAAAAAATAACTATAGTTTATGAACAATACAAATATATCATATCTCTCAACAATGAAAAAACGAATATCTCTTTGTGTCATAGCAGTATGCTGGATAATGTGTGTGAGTGTATCGGAGGCGCAGATAAAGGCGCTCCTTTATCACGCACACTCAAACTTTGGATTTAGTGCTGAGACATTCTCCGCACAGATGGACTTCCTGAAAGACAATGGGTATCATACTATTACTCTCCAGCAATTTCTACAATGGCACAACAATGCCGAGCCCCTACCTCTGCGTCCTATACTCATAACCTTTGATGATAATTATATCCCGGTCTATGATGTAGCGTATCCAATCCTGCAACAGCGAGGGTTTTGCGCTGTTAACTTTGCACATACCTATTATGTGGGAGTGATTACCGGCAATGGTGACCACTGCGACTGGGACGAAATTCAGGAAATGGAGGATGCGGGCGTGTTCTTCACCGAATCGCATACCCGGACCCACCCGCATTTAACCACTCTTTCAGATAGCGACGCCTGGGACGAAATTTTTGGCTCCAAGACCGATATAGAAACTAATATGAGCTCCAAGACCTGTATCGCCATTGCGTATCCTTATGGGAATTATGACGACCGTATCATTACGTTTTGTGAGAATGCGGGGTATTTAATGGGTTTTACCACAATTAACGGTTATAATTACCGAACCACCCCGTTGTTTGAGCTCCGTCGGACCGGCATTGGCGGGGATACCATTGAACAATTCAAACAAAAAATCGGGTTTAATACCCTGCCCCCAGCACCACCAGGGGATGGCTGGACAATTGATAATACTGACCCGAACTTCTTTATTGACGCAGGGGAGTGGTCAGTGTCAACCTCGGTGCCCCAGTACTACGGAACGGATTATCTTACTGCCCCGGCTGGTGATGGCTCGAGCAAGGTAAGATGGGCTGCATACCTGCCTGAGGATGGGTTCTACAGGGTGTATGCCTGGTGGACTGAACATTCAAATAGGGCGTCCAACGCAAAATATGAAATCCATCATCTCGGCAATACTACAACCGTTGAGGTTGACCAACGTTCACACGGCGGTCAATGGAACTTACTGGGCGAATTTGAGTTCTCCGCCGAACAACCTGCCAGCATTGTTCTTAGCAATGATGCTGATGGTTACGTGATTGCAGACGGTATCTGGTTTGAACCCGTTGAGGTAACACGGGTCTCTGCCTGGGCGTTCTTTTGAATAAACATACACGCAAGATGTACAGAGGCAATTTATTGAAATTTATTGAAAGATGTTTTCTAACTACCACGAAGCACACGAAGATTACGAAGAAATAACTCACAGACTACACAAACCAAACACAGATTTTTTGATAATCTTACGTACAATGATTTTGTCACACAGGTAAGATGACTAAGTAATTCTATAGCAAATGATTTTTTAATCACGAATGAGCGCGAATTATCACAAGGATTAATAATGCCTATACGATGTATCCCACTTCTTCTGTGTCAATCCGTGTGGTTCAGTGGCTGATTTCATCTTTTTTGTTTCGTGTCTCTTCGTGTCCATTCGTGGTTCTTACTCACACTTCACTAAAGTAGAGAAAACTTAGCCACGGAAGGGCACGGAAACACACGGAAAAAGACTTACCGCAGACCGCTTACCGCCGACCGCTTTCTTCTGTGTGTCAATCCATGTGGTTCAGTGGCTAATTTCATCTTTTTCTATTTCGTGCCCTTCCGTGGCTAAGTTTTCTCTACTTTAGTGAAGTGTGAGTAAGAACCACGA
>JAGHBZ010000096.1 GCA_021160705.1 Candidatus Sumerlaeota bacterium | reverse complement strand
TCATATCCATAGTCACACGAAGCGTGCTATCAAATCCCAGCACTACCATCCCCAGTGAGTCACCCACCAGAATCATATCCACGCCAGCCTCGTCAATAATCCTCGCCATCGGATAATCATAGGCAGTAAGCATCACAATTCGTGTGACACCTTTCATCTTTTTGATTTTTTCTATTCGGATTTTGGGTCGCACGTAGTATTCCTCGTCTTTGCATATTTTTCCTTGAGTCTTCGCTCAACAGCGGGCGGGACAAAATCGCTTATATTTCCGCCCATACTTGCCACTTCCTTGACCAGACTGGAGCTCAAAAATGAATGACTCACAGAGGGAACCATAAAAATGGTCTCTATCTCGTCGTTGAGTTCTCGATTCATCAACGCCAGCTGGAGTTCGTACTCAAAATCTGATACCGCACGCAGTCCCCGTATGATACAATTAGCCCCAATCTGGGCTGCATACTCAACTGTGAGTCCGTCAAAACTCGTTACCTCTACGTTGGGGATGTGCTGTGTCATTTCCTTGAGAATCTCCACGCGTTCCTGAACAGAGAAGACGGGGAGTTTATCCATATTAGTTGCCACCGCGACGACGATTTTATCAAAAAGTGCGGCGGCTCGCTGTATAAGGTCAAGATGTCCATTGGTCGCTACATCAAAACTCCCCGGGTATAATGCTATATGTTGAGCCATCTGAATGACCCTCCCTGTCTTCGCCATTGATTAATAAAAGAATGGCTTTTTTAGACTTGACGTAAATCGCTTGTTACATTTTAATCAATTTTAACTCAATATATCAATTAAATAGTATAGAATAATTTAAGGAGCTATCTCTAATGAACACAACCTTTAAAAATCAAATGAGGTATTTCCTCTTTTTAATCATTATCTTTATGATTATAGGCTTGACTCTGGGTTGGTCGCAGCTCACTTCTTCTGAACCCACTACTCCAACAAAGAAAATCTCTTATGGAATTCTTATAAATACGCAGGGTCGCAATTATGTTGATACCCGTTCATCTGCAGAGTTAATGAGAATGATACGTAAAGGAGGATTTGATTTTATCATTCCAAAGGTCAGGGAAGATGGCACAGTCTATTATCTGTCGGTGATAGAGCCGCGTTCAATGAAAATAGCCACAGATTTTCTTGACCCATTGAGTGAGCTAATCACTCTGGCACATTTTCCTTCGCCTGCCACTGAACCAATTCTCCAGGTCTATCCCTGGCTGGATGTACTAAAAGTACACGACCGCAGGTCTCAATTATTTCCTGCGCCAGAGAGTGTTGTGGTAAAGAGACCGGAATGGCTTTCCCTGACCTACGGGGGAGAAAAGACCGATGAGTCCCGCTGTCTTTACCTCGACCCAGCCTTGCCAGAGGTGCATATATATCTGGAAAAACTGATAAAAGAAATTGTCGGAAAGTATAATGTGGAGGGTATCTATCTTGACTCAATCTGTTATCCTGCAAATACCTGGGGCTACAATCCAGAGGCAATAAAATTGTTTCACCAGGAGACAGGGAGCCAGGAGAGCCCGTTGCCGGATAATCCAGAGTGGTCGTCCTGGCGGAGAGAGAAATTATCCACACTATTACGCAGACTATCTTCAGCGGCAAAGAGTGTAAAACCTGAGATTAAAGTTATCGCTGGAGTTGAAATAAAAGGGCAACCACCAGAGAGTAAAGAAGCGTTCAAGTCGTCTCCGGTTTATACAGAGACCCTCCAGGATTGGCTCAGCTGGGCTGAGGAGGGGGTAGTGGATATTATCTGTATAAAAAATTACTGGCGTGAGTACTCTGATGCCGACAAATTTAAGGGCTGGCTCAGGTTTATTAAGCAAATAAAGAGCAAATCAGGGTTCTGGGTTGCGGTGGCTGGTAAACTCAATTTTACCGACGATATTATTGCACAAATGCGAGAGGCTCAGACATACCAGCCGGAGGCTATCATCCTGAATAATTACCGTCAACCTACACGTGATAATCGGGATTTGCTTTTTTCGGCGTTGAAAAGAACGGTATTTGTCCAGCCGATGCGTCTCATTCCCACGTTTGTACCCCCGGAGTTGACACCGACTGGAATTCCACCGACCCCAACTCCTTTAGCCACTCCTACACCCACAGCACCGCCCACTTCGCCAACTGTCCACATAGTCACACTGGAGACCGCCACTCCTTCACAACCAACAACCCCAACGATTACCATTCCGGTCGCTGAAGTGACAACAGTTACTGCCGTGGTGGCTACACCAGTAGTTACTCCAGCTCTAACCCCAACTCCCACACCAACACCTACACCCACACCATCAATTTCATTGCTTATCTCTCCCACACCGATTGAATGGGAAACTATTTATCTGACTAATGGGAATATCATAAAAGGGAGAATTATCGACCGCATTAATAAGCAGGTGATAGTAGAGACAAGCGATGGGCTCAAGCTAAACCTATCGGAGTCTGAAATTGAGAAAGTGGAGCGCCCGTAGGTGCGCGTCGCTCTGGAGTGAGCTTAATTTTTTCAGCAGAGACCTCTCAGTAAAATGCCCAGATATTAGTGGGGGTAGCTGGCAACTCAGGTAAATTAAAATACTCTATCAGTGCCCGAGCCATAGCACGCCCGAGCTCTCTATAATCCTCAGCGGTAATCCAGTCGTGGTCAGTGATACGCCGCTGAAAGTGTCCTTCGTGGGTTAATGCCATAACTCCTTCACCCCAATTGTTCCAGAAGTAAGACTCAATAAACTGACATTCGTGTAGCTGGCTGGTCCGGGGGTTAAGATTATCAAAAAGAGGGGTAGCATGGTCAAAGGCATCAATAAACCTCTGCTCAATCTCTTCAAACCGATGAGTGACACTCGGATAGATATGTTTAAAGAAGAAGGTATCAAGATAATTTCCTTGAGTAGAGTGTAAATTAAGAGCCACTTCAATCGGATTAGAGCCTGCCATAAAGGAATCTACTTGAGCCTTGATGTTAAGGACTTCAGGGAGAGTTATAGGGTAGCACCAATCTCTTTCAAGGTCGAACCCCTGAGAGTCCCAACGAGTATGTCCAAGAAAAACACCATCAACGTTCTCAAGTGGGACCACGTTGAATATGCAGTATCGTCGGAGTCGTCTTCCCAATGGTGAGTCTTCAGTAACCTGCTCCAGAAAACCCAGAAGCAGGTGTGTGGAGGTGACCTCGCCTGCGTGAGCACGGGAATGCATCCAGACTCTATGCTTGCCAGTGTCAGGAACGCTGGTATCGGTAACTGTGACCATCCACATATCACGTCCCTGGAAGCTCTGCCCGATTACCTGAGTGGAGGCGTCATCTGAACCTCTTACCAGAGCAGAGACCATCTTGTACGTCTCCGCAACACCTAAAGGATAAAAGAATGCAATCTCAGCAAAATCTTCTGTCGGCGCAAATGTCAGGCAAATCTGGTTGTAAGAAGGGGCTTCTTCAGCGGTGAGACGTCGCCAGCTCACTCCATCC
>JAGHBZ010000038.1 GCA_021160705.1 Candidatus Sumerlaeota bacterium | reverse complement strand
TTACTGGACAGTGGTAGCAGAGCAGATGAATCGACTCCGTCGTTACCAGAAAGCCAGAGAAATCCTTGAAAAGCGAGTGATGAAAAAAATCCCTGGCGATATTCGGGCGAACTTTGTTTACGGGGCTACATTATTTCTTCAAAACAGGCTGGAGGAGGCAAAAAAATATCTGATGTTGGCAGTTCGTTTTGACCCGGAGGAACCCGAATATGCAATATATGTTGCACGCTGGTTAGCCAGACGAGACCAGCCTGAACAGGCAATTAAAATATTGAAATGGGTCATTAAAAATCACCCGGACAACCGCGAAGCTATATACTGGTTAACAAATATAGTCAAAGGTAATTAAATGTCAAAGGAGGGATTTTATGGGTTCAGGACAAAAACATACACTTCTGGTATCAATAGCAACAACTATGGTTCTTGTTTTTCTTCTGAGCGTGCTGGGTGGGTGTGCAACGACTCCCAGGACTGAGATTATCCGCGTGAAAGGATACGGAACAGCAAAAGATATAGCGCCTCCTTCAGTTCCAAGACCAGAGGTCTCAGAACCACTGCAACTTGATTGGGCAAAGGAGAGGATAACAGCAGTGGGCAATGGTGCGCCACCCGAGACCGCAGTAAATGAGGCACAGGCGCGTCTTATGGCACGGCGTGCCGCCCAACTTGATGCACTCCGAAACCTTGCTGAGAAGATTAAAGGCATACACATTACCTCACGAACTCTGGTCAGGGATTTTATAACTGAGTCTGACGAGATACAATCCCGGGTGGAAGCAATTATTAAAGGAGCAAAAATCATTGAAGAAAAAGAACGCGACGACGGCTCCTGGCAGGTTACTGTAAGTCTTGAGATGGCACCACTGGCAGAGCTTGTCTCCGAGTCGTTTAAAGAGAGAAGGCAGGCTCCCCCGCCAGACTCTCAGCGCATTATACCCCCTGGACAGGCGCGATTAATGGCACGACGTGCCGCTCAACTTGATGCGTATCGGAACTTACTTGAGCTGGTAAAGGGTATCCAATTAAAGAGTGGAACGACTGTTGAAGATTTTATGCTAAAAGACGACAAAATTAAGAGCCGTGTTGAGGGACTGGTCAGGCAGGCGCGAATCGTTGATGTACAGTATCTTGAGGATGGAACCTGCGAGGTCACTCTTGAATTTGACATCTCCAGGATTCGCCAGAATATCCGCTAAGAGTAACGCATTGATGAGCTGAAATGTGATACGTAATGCTGGAGCGGAAAAGTACTCATATATTAAACCTCAAATATACCCTTGCAGGTATAGTGATAGCACTGGGCGTGATGTGGGGATGCCAGCACCAGACATCCACGATAATTGACCGAAAATATCTACCACCTCATACCTTGAGCACCATAATTGCAGAGCTGAAAATCTACCAGTCAGCCGACATTTACCGATTCCCATATCCACGAACACCAGCGGGTCAAAATGTGTTCAAAGCAACGCTTAGACGACTGGATAATTTTGAGCGCCTGTATCCAGAGCTTGCAGGTGAGTTTAAGGACATAATAGATTTCTCTCGTGCACTCGCATTTGAGAAATTAGGAGAAATTGATAAAGCGGATAAGTATTACCGAAGCGTGACAGAGTGCAGGGACTCTCCACTTCAGCAGGAGGCACGGCGTCGGCTTACTATTATTGACCAGATAAATACTGTACTTCAGAAAGAGACTAACCCCCAGACCCTCGAAGGACTCCTCGTTATCTATGAACAGCAAATCTACGGTATGGGACAACTCCTTAAGACTATAGAAGACCCGGAATATAAACCCATTTTGTTCCTTTTACGTGAACAGGCAGAGCTGGAGTATGCACTTCTCCTGAAAGAACATTACTCATTACTGGATGACGGGATTCAGAAGACCATTGACGCATTTAAGTCCCTTATCAAAGATAATCAAGAAAGTAAGCGGGTATGGTCGCATCGGATGATGCTTGCGGACTTCTACTATGAGCTGGCAAAGTATTATACCGCACGTCAATCACCGACCTCCCCAGAGTTCAGCGTTGAGAGATTTAAATCTATGGCTGAGCCCGCACGACAGCTATATTACGAGATTTCTCTTGCGGATGGCTATCCGGAAAAACTTGAAGCAAAAAGCAAACTCTCGGCTATTAACTCCTTCATCAATGATATAATAGAGCAAGCCCAGTGAGGGGGATTGAAAAACCCAATTATAATTTGTGTTCAGGTTGACTTTTCATCACACACTGGTACAAAATAGGATTTCTACCAAAACTTCGCCACATATTGGCAAAATACATTTCTTAAAGAAAAAACCAGAGGTACAATACAAATAAAGTATGCCAGCAAATCTGACACCTGAATATCTTGAGGCGGAGAGGGCGTTTCGGGAAGCAAAAACCGACGAGGAGAAACTCCGTTGCCTTGAACGAATGCTTGCCACCATCCCCAAGCATAAAGGCACGGAGAAAATGCAGGCTGACATCAAACGAAAGATTTCCAAGTTTAAGGAACGTATTGAACTCGCTAAGAAACGCACCAAGAAAGGGCGCTCTTTTAAGGTACCCCCTGAGGGTGCAGGGCAGATTGCATTTATTGGTCCGCCAAACGCAGGCAAATCTACTCTGCTCAGACGCCTTACTAACGCTACCGTTGAGGTGGCTGAGTATCCCTTCACCACCACGCACCCTGCACCCGGAATGATGGCGTATGAAAACATCCAGATTCAACTCATAGATTTACCCCCGGTTTGTGAAGAACATACTGACCCCTGGGTCATTGAGATTGCCCGCGCTGCGGATTCAGTGGCGTTGATTCTGGACATAGCAGCGGATGATGTGCTGGAGCGAGTGGATTATATCCTTGACCGATTTGACAGAGCCAAACTTGCTCTGGTCGGCAAAGACACCCGGGAACCACCCTGGCCATACGTGGCTCGCCCTACATTTATTGTGGCTAATAAAATTGACCTCCCTCAGGCTCGGATTCACCTGGAGTTGCTCAGAGAACATCTCCATGAGAAGTATGAGATTTTCCCTATCTCAGCTCTTGATGACAGGGCAAATCTTGATGAGCTGAAGAATGCACTCTATCGTGTACTCAATATTATCCGTGTGTATTCAAAGGAACCGGGTAAACCACCAGACCTCGGTCAGCCTTTCACCATCCCCGCGGGTAGTACAGTGCTTGACCTGGCACGGGAAATCCATAAGGACTTCGTCAGGAATTTGAAATTTGCTCGCATCTGGGGCTCAAGCCGATTTGATGGACAGACCGTGCAACGCGACTACGTCCTTCAGGATGGAGACGTGGTGGAAATTCATCTATACAAACGATATGGCGACTCGTAGGTTCTGCAGAACAGAAGTCAGGAGGATAAGTACATCTTGTTTGCAAAAAACATAAGAGAACTAAGCGGGCGGTCAGTTTGCCACTCTGTTGCCTTATTGTATCTTCTCAGTCTTGCTATCTCCTGTGCTGGCATTCTACGAGAACGGGGTATGGAAGTTACCATTGTTCGGGGCGGCATTCAGCGTGGTCCGACCAACAAAAAACAAATTGCCCTGATTTTTACCGGTGGCACCTACGCCGAAGGCGGTGAGCATATCTTAAACGTCCTTAAGAACCATAACGTTCGTGCATCGTTCTTTTTTACCGGTGATTTCTTGCGGAACAAGGCATTTGAATCGCTTATTCGCCGTATTGTCAGAGAGGGTCATTATCTTGGACAACATTCTGATAAACACCCCCTGTATTGCCCCTGGGATGACCGCAACAAAACACTCATCTCTGAGGAGGAATTTAAAAGAGATATACAGAATGCCATCAATGAACTTCACCGTTTTGGCGTTGACACAGAAAAAGATAACTACTGGATTCCTCCCTACGAGTGGTATAACGAAGATATTGCCCGATGGAGTGAGGAGATGGGGTTGGTCTTGATTAATTTTACACCGGGCTCTTATTCAAACGCAGACTACACAGGCGAGGCTGATAAAAACTTTCGCTCCTCTGAGTTTATTTATCAAAAAATCCTGGAGAAAGAAGCTACAGACCCCAACGGGCTTAATGGATTTTTGTTGCTGTTCCACATAGGCGCTGGTCCCGGCAGAAAAGACAAGTTTTTCTTCCGTCTGGACGAGCTGATGACCGAACTCGAACACCGCGGCTATTCCTTTGTCCGCATTGACGAACTCCTCAACCCGGTAACGAAGAGAAAATAAATGCTTCCTACTCACCGACCGTCAGATAAGGAGCACTCAGATAAGGAGCACTCAGATAAGGAGCACTCAGATAAGGAGCACATTGTTGAAACTTTTCAATATTTATGCCTAAATTTGTAAACTATTATATCCTCGGAGAACTCCTGAGATACCATATATTGTATCTACCCTTCTCTTCACATACTACATCTGAGAAAATACACTCACCTGAATTTTTTTCTTGCACTCAATTCTTTTTTTTTTTTACCCTTTTCAGTGATTTTTCTATTCGGTTTTAATTAAAAAAGAGGTGAATCCGATGAGATACAGATTATTATTTGTGTTACTCATTCTTGGAATTTATAGTTTCAGCGTCTGGGCAGAGGTATCTCCGCCGGAGAATATTTATTACGTCCAGCTCGGAGCGTACCCCACAGAGTCGGAGGCTCAAGCCAGAAAAACTGAGTTAGAGGCAATGGGGTTCTCGCCGTTAAAAGTGGTCTACATAGCGCCGTGGTTCAAACTCTGGTTCGGCGAGTTTGAATACTACCTTGACGCATACATCTATAAGGAGCTTATCCGTGGAGATGTTGAGCCCGGTGCGTTTGTCATCAGTCAGCCGAACAGTGAGGGTAAAAATTCTTTTGCGGTGCCGAGTTCGCCGTATCCATCTATCTTCTCGCCACCGGAATCCAATCTTACCGAAGCACCCCACTATACCCTTAGTTTTGATGACCCGCTGACCAGTCCACTCCTGCCCCTGCTGGAGCGAGGGGAACAGGATGCGTATATTCCTAAAGACCCTGCCACCGCAAAACCCTTGCTTGAACAGCTGGTTCAACTGCTTCCCGATACCAACCCCCACAAGGGCTGGGCAATGACACGGCTTGGTGTAATCGCACTTCAGAGCGGCGAGTATGCGAAGGCGAGGAGTTATTTTCTGCCGGTAGTGAATGGCAGGGTCTCAGCGCGTCCACTGGAGCGAATCAAGGCGATGAGACGAGTTGCCTGGACATATCATATTGAGGGAGACAGGCTTACCGCATATCGGGCCTACAGGGAGCTGGAACGATTCACCGGGAGTGAGCTGGTACGAGCGATTGCACGGATGGAGTGTGCGGGGCTACTGATGGAGTTTGCCCGGTGTGGGAAAGGTTCATTGGCGGATTGCCGACGTGAATGCCAGAAAGTACTTGCGAGCACGCCCACTCGCTTCAAAAAACAACGCGCTACCGCAGAATTAATGTATATGGAATCATATTATTTTGAGCAGGACTACGAGCAGTGTATAGAGCTCTCAGAGGATTTTTTCCGTTCATATTCGGATTGCATCCGTGAGTACAGTGCGGGGTTATGTATGGTGGCACAGGCTTACGGACGGATGAGGCGATACGATGAGTCCATAAACCTCCTGCTGAAGTTAAGGGCGTTGAACATCCCTCCAGAGGAGCGGTTCTATCATTTTGACCTGCAGAAATGGGCAGTGAGGTGGCTTGTGTGGAACTACGACTGCAAAGGCGACCACGCCCGGGCAAACTACTGGCGACAATTTATGGAGTAAATCTTAGAAGACTCAAGGAGGGCTTTAAGATGAAATACCTGAAATATTTCCTTCTGATAATTTTTCTCTGGACAGCGATTGTCCTTATCGGATATGCTGTAGGACCTGAACCTACTCTTACACCAGCTCCTACTCCTACGTGTGAGAGTGGTCTTGATATAATATATGGTGACGAATGTTATCCCTGGCCCGATTCAGAGCCACCTTTTATGTGTGTAGACGATGGAGGATGTTACTTAGAAACTATTTCGTGGTGTATTGGTAATTGTGTTGAAGACACTGTTCCACTTATTTATGCACTTTGCCTGGAGGTATATGACCCGGAGCTGGAAATTGATTATTGCTCGTGTGAGTATATAGTAGGTGGTGAAAAGACCATTATGATTTGTCCATAAATTTTGTAGAATTAAGGAGGATTAAAAAAATGAAAAAAGTGAGCATTCCACTAATCCTACTTTCAATAATGATTGCTTCGGGTAACTGCGCCACAGAAAATACTACCGAGACGCTTAATCTGATAAAGGCACATTATGAAAAGTTTCGGAACACATCATGGAAGCTGACGTACGTTAGAGAAATGTGTGTTTTCCTTGGTCACGAAAATATTGTGGAAACATTACCAGACGGAAAGGTTGTCGTTGAAGTGCCCGGTAGTTACGTCCGTGTAGGTAAGGACCCGACTACACCTGCAAAGCGCAACAGAAAAACAGTCAGCATCGATCCCCAATACAATCGTCCGGTGATTAAAACAGTGGCTGTTGTTACCTCATGGATAAAAGGAAAGAAGTTTTATCTTGAACGTCAGGAAGATTTCGGCGGAACGACGTATGAATGTTATGATGGTGACACCTATAAACAATTGATGGAAAATAAAACAAAGACAATCAGGTTTGGGTTTATAATGGATGAGAAGAAAGTATTTTTTGATACTATTAATTCACTACTCCAATGGTACAACCCTAACTGGATGGGTAAGCTTGGTAAAAATGTACGAGTGGTAGAGACAGATAAAAACGTTACTATTATTGATGAGGTGGGACATCTCCAAAAGGTAGAAATCTTGCTCGATAAGACTGCAGGATTTATGCCCAGAAGATATGTATATTCGGTTGACGGTATAGTACACATCGAGACGCAATACGAAGGCACAGTGCTTATAGATGGTGTTTATTTGCCAAGAGCGATTACGAAAAAAACATTTAAACATAGCCCTCAGAGTCCCAGGGTGTTCAGTTATTATAAAGACATAACGTGGGAAAAGGCATCACCTAAAGAGTTTGATAGCAAACTTTCCTTCTCTTTCCCAGAAGATACCATAATAGCAAGAAAGTCTCAACATTAGTGAAAAGTTGTGGGGTCAGAGAGGCTGTCCGATAATGTGAAAATTGACAGAATTTAACCAGACAGTTAATTCTGTAACCATAATGATTTCAAACATCTTTCGGCACACCAAAAGGTTAATAATTTGCTAAAAATTGAATTCTCGGACAGCCTCTCAGAGCTCATTTTCGCATTTTAGAATTTTTCCTCTCGTTGAAACAGAATGCTAATGAAAGTTTTATGTCTGTGGCAAAGATAGAATCAGTGAATAAAACGGTTATTTAGCAATGATGTGGTCTTTTTTACGATAAAGTATCCCCCCTCATCTCTGCCGCAGGGACCTGCTAAGGAATTCTAAAAATCAAAAAGTTGTGTCCGTTTGGTCCGTTGTGTCC